>CAIOAQ010000054.1 GCA_903856025.1 uncultured beta proteobacterium | reverse complement strand
TGCGAATCGTGGAAATGTGCTCATCTGGACGGGTGAGGATGATCCAGCGGACACCTTGGCTCCGCGTTTGGTTGCTTCGGGGGCCGATCTTGCGCATGTTTTTTTTGTGCGCGGAACAGTAGAAGATGGCGAGCAGCGCAGCTTTGACCCTGGCCGTGATATTGGTCTATTGGTTCAGGAAGCAAAACGCATTGGCAATGTGCAGCTATTGATTGTTGATCCAGTTGTTAGCGCCATTGTTGGTGACGGGCATAAAGCGAACGATGTGCGCCGTGGTCTGCAGCCCTTGGTTGACTTGGCGCAGATTCTCGATTGCGCCGTACTTGGCATCACGCATTTTTCCAAGGGTTCTTCCGGACGTGATCCTCTTGAAAGGGTCATGGGGTCACAGGCGTTTGGTGCGTTGGCTCGGGTAGTGCTTGTGGCGGCCAAAGAATCTGGTTCTGAAGTGGATTCACCCCCCAGAAGGTTTGTGGCGCGTGCGAAATCAAATATTGGTCCAGATGGAGGTGGGTTTGACTATCTGTTGCACCAAACTGAACTGCAGTCGCATGAAGGTGTCGTTGCTGCATATGTTGTTTGGCAGGGGGCCATCCAGGGCTCCGCGCGCGATTTGCTGGGCGCAGTAGAAGTTGATGACGCTGGCGGCGACGATGCCAGTGAACGTTATGATGCTAAGCAGTTTTTGACATCGTTGCTTGCTGATGGGCCGCTTCCCGTCCGGGGCATCAAGGCGGATGCGGTTGGTGCTGGGTATTCGTGGCGGACGATTGAGCGTGCCAAGAAGGATGCTGGCATTGAGGCCAGAAAACTCGGTTTGAAAGATGGGTGGGTTTGGGCGCTACCACTGTGACAAATTGATTCCCAAGACCGCCATGGAAACATGAACACCGCCAGCCTAGATGCGTGGCGGACTTCAGAAATTCGTGGCGGTCTTCAGTCAGCGCGCATAAGTTGATGGCTTTGGCTTTTGCTCATTCTGTGTCGATAAACTAGGCCATATGACCCCAATGAATCAAATTCCTGCCGAAACCCGCAATCCAGCGGAAATTGAGCACCTCAAGCGCTGGGAACTGAAGACTGCACTAGGGCGAGTTACTGCATGAATGCCGTAGAGATAGAACAAGCAATATCAGATCTTGCCCTTGAGCCCTTCGACGCGGCAGAGTTCGCGTTCACTTTTCTGGCTGCATTCGGCAATAAGGACACCACCCTCAAGCGCCTGCGTACCGGCAACAATAATGCATCCGATGTTCCAGGTGGCGTGCTATTGCGCAACAACATTCACATGGCTGTGTGCGAAAGTGGTGCTGTGGGTGAAACCCTCAAGTCACTGCGGGCTAGTCCGGCCACCACAAAGGCCAAAGCCAAATTCATCCTGGCCACTGACGGGGAGACCCTTGAAGCCGAAGAGCTGATCGGTGGAGAGACCATCAATTGCGCTTATACGGATTTTCCGGATCACTTCGGATTTTTCCTGCCCCTGGCGGGTATCTCCACGATCAAGGAGATCAAAGACAACCCCATCGACGTACGCGCTACAGGGCGTTTGAACAAGCTGTACGTCGAACTACTGAATGAAAACCCGGATTGGGCACAGGAAGAGCGCCGCGCCGACATGAATCACTTCATGGCCAGGCTGGTGTTCTGCTTCTTTGCGGAAGACACTGACATCTTCAATGGTGAAGGTCTGTTCACCAAAACCGTCGAGCAAATGAGTGAGCGGGATGGCTCCAATACCGGTGAGGTGCTGGAGGCGATTTTCCGCGCCATGAACATCAAGGTCGGCGACCGAGCTCACGCGCAACCCCGTTTACCGAACTGGGCTAATGGTTTCCCTTACGTGAATGGCGGACTGTTCTCCGGCAGTACCGAAGTGCCACGTTTCACGCGCATGGCTCGCACCTACTTGCTGCATGCTGGCAGCCTGAAATGGCGCGAAATCAATCCCGATATTTTCGGCAGCATGATTCAGGCCGTTGCTGACGATGAAGAACGCGGCGCGCTTGGCATGCACTACACCAGTGTGCCGAACATTTTGAAGGTGTTGAATCCGTTGTTTCTGGACGACCTGCGAATGCAACTTGAAACAGCAGGAGACAACAAAGCGAAACTGCTGAACTTGCGTAAGCGCATGGCGCGTATCCGCGTCTTTGACCCGGCCTGCGGTTCGGGAAACTTTTTAGTGATCGCCTACAAGCAAATGCGGGAGATCGAAGGCGAAATCAATCGTCGTCGCGGTGAGGAACACTTGGGTAGCGAGATTCCGCTGACGAATTTCCGTGGTATCGAGCTACGCAACTTCCCTGCTGAGATTGCCCGTCTGGCACTGATCATTGCTGAATTTCAATGCGATGTACTGTATCGCGGGCAGAAGGACGCTCTTGCAGAATTCTTGCCTTTGGATGCGCAAAACTGGATTGTTTGCGGTAATTCCCTGCGGCTGGACTGGCTTAGCATTTGCCCGCCCACGGGTACTGGTGTGAAGGTAGTTGGTGATGATTTGTTCAACACACCGCTAGATCAAACGGAAATTGACTTTGAGAACGAAGGCGGTGAGACGTACATCTGCGGAAACCCGCCCTACCTTGGCTCGACTTGGCAAACCGATCAACAGAAGGCAGACCTAGGTGCGGTTTTTGCGACTCGAACAAAGAATTGGAAATCCCTGGACTACGTTTCGGGATGGTTCATGAAGGCAGCGGACTATGGCACTAAGACGAACGCCACGTCTGCTTTTGTTTCCACCAACTCGATTTGTCAAGGTCAACAAGTTCCGTTCCTTTGGCCGTTGATCTTTGGCACAAAGCATGAAATATCTTTCGCCCATACGAGTTTCAAATGGTCAAATCTCGCCAGCAATAAAGCCGGTGTCACTGTAGTAATTGTCGGTCTTTCCTGTCAACCTGGGGCAGTTCGGAGGCTCTTCTATATAGATGCGGATGGGCAATCGGTATCGAAATCTGCACCCAATATCAATGCGTATCTGATATCTGCTCCTAACATCATTGTTGATAAAGCAATGAAGCCGCTAACAGAAGTTAGCGTTATGGACTTTGGGAATAAAGCAGACGATGGCGGGCATCTGACACTTCTACCTCACGAGGTGGATGAAATGAAGCTCGCAGCAAGTTCTCGCGATAAATTCATTAAGCAGTTTTATGGCTCTAAGGAGTTCATCAATGGCGAAACACGTTATTGCATCTGGATTCGAGACGCTGACTTAGCGGAAGCTATTTCGGAACCTTCATTGGCGAATAAGATTGAACTTGTCCGTAAGGCACGCCTATCAAGTAAGGATGCTTACGCGCAAAGCCTTGCTGCACGGTCACATCAATTTAAGACGCCCCGTATTGCCAGCAATTGCGTCATAGTTACACCTCGGGTGAGTTCAGAGGAGCGCCCCTACTTGCCGGTCGGACTGATGAGCAACGGGGGTGTTATTGGTGACAGGAATTTTGCGTTGTACGACGCACCAATTTGGAATCTCGCCTTAATTGCTTCTCGTTTGCATTGGGTCTGGATTGGCACAGTGTGCGTACGCTTAGAAATGCGATTTTCATATTCCAACACTCTCGGATGGAACACATTTCCTTTACCACTTCTCACTGAGCAAAACAAAGCTGATCTGACTGACTGCGCCGAAAATATCCTGCTGGCCCGCGAAGCGCATTTCCCGGCCACCATTGCTGACCTTTACGACCCGGAAACTATGCCGGAAAACCTGCGCCACGCCCACGAGCGCAACGACGAGGTGCTTGAACGTATTTATATCGGTCGCCGCTTTAAGAACGACACGGAGCGGCTGGAAAAACTATTTGAGCTTTATACAAAAATGACTGCGGTAGCTACCAAGGCCAAGCCAGCAGCAAAAGTAATACGAGGGAAGAAAACATCATGAGCGATAAATCTGCCAACCCAACAAATGCGTACACCGTTCCATCGGTGTCCATCACCACTGCACGAACTGGCGTTTCAAGCAAGGCCAATGCACTGGGCATGCGAGCCATGCAAGAACGCGCTTATGCCAAACGTGGTGAACAGTATCTATTGATCAAGTCTCCACCAGCTTCCGGTAAGTCCCGTGCTTTGATGTTCATCGCGTTGGACAAATTGAACAATCAGGGCTTAAAGCAGGCGATTGTGGTGGTGCCAGAGCGCTCTATTGGCAGCAGCTTTGCCGATGAACCTCTGAGCCAGTTCGGTTTCACTTGGGATTGGAAGGTGGCTCCGCAATGGAACCTGTGCAATGCCCCCGGTGCTGACGATGTCAAAGTGGACAAGTCCAAGGTCAAGGCCGTGGGTGAGTACCTTGCTGGCACAGACACGGTGCTGGTCTGCACCCACGCCACGTTCCGCTTCGCGGTGGAAGAGCTGGGTATTCAGGCCTTTGATAACCGCTTGATCGCCATCGACGAGTTTCACCACGTTTCCAGCAACCCCGACAACAAGCTAGGTAGTCAGCTGGGTGCATTCATTACCCGTGACAAGGTACACATGGTGGCCATGACTGGCTCTTACTTCCGTGGCGACAGTGAAGCGGTGCTGGCCCCTGGGGATGAAGCGCGTTTCGAGACGGTCACATATACGTATTACGAACAGCTCAATGGCTACCAATGGCTCAAGTCACTGGACATTGGCTACTTCTTCTATACCGGCCCATATGTCGATGCCGTTGGCAAAGTGCTGGACCCAGCGCTGAAAACCATTGTTCATATCCCCAATGTGAACGCCCGCGAAAGCTTGAAAGATAAGCAGCGCGAGGTGGATGAAATCATGCACGGCATGGGCGAATGGAAGGGCATTGACCCGGCCACTGGCTTCCATTTGGTGTTGGCCCGTGATGGCCGTACCTTGAAGGTGGCGGACTTGGTGGATGACAGCGACCAGGCTAAGCGGTCGCGTATTCTGACCGCATTGAAAGACCCTGCGCAGAAGAACAACCGCGACCACGTTGACGTGATCATCGCTCTGGGCATGGCTAAGGAAGGCTTTGACTGGATTTGGTGCGAACACGCGCTGACCATTGGTTACCGCAGCAGCCTGACAGAAATCGTGCAAATCATTGGACGGGCAACCCGTGATGCCGAAGGCAAGGAACGCTCACGCTTCACCAATCTGATTGCCGAACCCACCGCAGACCAGACCGCAGTAGCGGAGGCGGTTAATGACATGCTCAAGGCAATTTCTGCCAGCTTGCTCATGGAGCAGGTGCTGGCCCCGCGCTATGAGTTCACCCCGAAGAACATGGGGCCGAAAGACGGTTTTGACTACGGCGACGATGGCTACAAAAATGGTGGGCACAACGTTGGCGTGAATAAGGACACCGGCCAGATTCATGTGGAGATCAACGGGCTCTCAACGCCGCAGACCCCGGAAGCCACGCGTATCTGTAAGGAAGACCTGAACGAAGTAGTCACCAGTTTCCTGCAAGACAAAACCACCCTTGAACGTGGCCTGTTCGACAAAGAAAATACCTTGCCAGAAGAACTGACCCAGTTGCGCATGGGCAAGATCGTTCGTGAGCGTTATCCCGACCTGAGCGACACCGACCAGGAGGCCATTCGGCAACACGCCATTGCAGCCATGAACATCACGCAGCAGGCCAAATTGGCGCTGTCTATGGCAGATGCCAATGGCGGTGACATGCCACAGGGCAGCACAGCTTTGATTGATGGTGTTCGTAAGTTCGTTAACGTGCGCGACCTAGATATTGACCTGATTGATCGCATCAATCCGTTCGATGCGGCTTATGCGGTGCTGGCAAAGGCCATGGATGAAAAGTCGTTGCGCCAGGTGCAGGCCGCCATTGCAGCCAAAAAGGTGAGCATTCCCGAAGAAGAAGCGCGTGATCTGTCTAAACGGGCCTTGCAGTTCAAGAACGAACGTGGCCGCTTGCCAGACATCAATTCCGCCGATGCGTGGGAAAAACGCATGGCCGAAGGTGTAGCGGCCTTTGCCCGTTACCGTGCCCAAGCCAAGGCTTCACAAGTGCAGGGGGAGCCTAGCAATGGCTGAATTGGATGACGACGAACTATTGGACGCGTTGGGCGTTGAGGTCGCCCCGCTCAAAGTCGCCAGCCGTACACCGCGAGAAGAACGCATCATCGCGGGCTTTGAGGACATCTTGCGCTTTCACCAGACGCATGGTCGTGCGCCGCTGCATGGCGAAGAACGCGACATCTTTGAACGCCTGTATGCGGTGCGCTTGGATCAGCTTCGCAAATTGCCGGAAGCGCAAACGCTGTTGGCTGAACTCGATAGTCCTGGCCTGTTGTCTGGTACAACCCTTGTCCAAACTAACGTGGATGACCTCGATGAGGACGCCTTGCTTGCCGAACTTGGCATCGGAGATGAGTCCACTGACCAAAGCGACATCACGGTATTGCGGCATGTACGCTCAAATACAGAAAAGCGTGCTGCTGAGGAAATTGCAGACCGCACGCGGTGTGCAGACTTTGAAAAGTTTCAACCCTTGTTTGAGCAGGTCGAACGAGAATTGAAATCGAGCGTTCGTAAGACCCTGCGGTTTGGGCGTGATACCAGCATCGCCTTTGGGAATTTTTTCATTCTTAGCGGTCAGCTTGCCTTTGTGGCCGAAGTGGGCGAAACCATCAAGGCACCTAACGGTGAGAGCGACGCGCGCCTGCGGGTTATTTATGCCAATGGCACAGAGAGCAACTTACTGCGCCGCTCGTTGCAACGGGCGCTATATAAGGATGACACTGGCCGCCGCTTAACCGACACGGATATGGGGCCGCTGTTTGGCGATTCGCCGGAACCTGACGATATTGAGTCTGGAACCATTTACGTGTTGCGGAGCCTTTCCACCCACCCATTTGTGACCGAACATCGCGAACTGATTCACAAAATCGGCGTTACAGGCGGAAAAGTTGAAACACGCATTGCAGCGGCAGCAAAAGATGCAACTTATCTTTTGGCTGATGTGGAGATTGTTGCGACCTACAAACTTCACAACCTAAACCGTACACGGATGGAGAACATCTTTCATCGTCTGTTTGGGTTAGCGCAGATCGAGGTGACCATTGATGATCGTTTCGGCAACCCGGTCAAGCCCAGAGAATGGTTTCTGGTTCCGCTCCATGTGATTGACGAAGCGGTTGATCGCATCCGGGATGGGTCAATTACCGAAGTTGCCTACGACCCGAGTACAGCGCAGCTCGTAGCTAACTTGTAGAACACAAACATTGAACGGTGCAATAGGCTTGAAATGCGTCATCTAGCAAAGGTTGATGTCCCTCTTTTTTTGAGAGGGAAGAGGGCGAATAAGACGGAACGATTTGAGCGCAGGCAAGCTCGCGTATTGAAGAAAAGTATGCGTAACGGGCACTTAGCCGCGATGAGAGCCTTCGGCGCAAATTCCTTGATCCTTGGCTTACTAAGTAAGCGCCTGCCCGTAGTCGTGCCGGACAAAAAAGGGCGAATAAAGTTCATAGTGCCAGAAAAGTTCTCGGTGCTTGAAAACCCTTCTGAAGTTCTTCGTGCCATTATGGCTTTGGCTTGTCAATTTCAGTGGCCTCGTGTCCGCGAAGTTCACATTGATATGAGCAAAATGCGTAGCTACGACTTGGCGGCAAACGGCTTGTTGGATGTTCTTGTAGAGGAAGCAACAACTAAGGCAAAGCGAACGGGCCACCGAATTCGTTGGAGTGGCAAGTATCCAGCAGCGCCAGAACTACGACGCCGTGTAAAAGCCATGGGAGTCATTCAGCGACTGAAGATATTCCATGAGTACCCGGAGCCCGAGGAGGCCTCACGCTTAGATACGTTTGAGCATCGTTGCAAAAACTATGTCCGGGCAGTTCGATTGAATGACACAGATGAAAAAAACCGCACCACCCAAAAATTTGTGGACCATGTGAATGCGTGTCTAAAACGAATTCAGAAGGAATTGATCCCACAGGCGCGAAGTGTATTGGCCAAGTACATTGGTGAGGTGATAGACAACGCTGAAGAACATGCTGGAATGTACGATTGGACCATTCAAGGTTATCTTGATACCAATACAGATGATTGGGTTTGCGAGATTTGCATTTTCAATTTTGGAAAAACCATTGCTCGTACGCTAGATGACTTGTCTCCTGACCATTACGCGCGTAGGTATGTTCAACCTTACTTGGACGAGCACGAAAAGCGCGGTCTTTTTTCGTCTGGGTGGTGTCGTGAACGACTTCTTACGATCATTGCTCTGCAACGAGGTGTCAGCTCTAAAAATCTTGGTGAAGGAGTGACGACGCGAGGTTACGGATCATTCGAACTAATCACTTTTTTCATGAAAATTCAGCAAGAGTGTGCCGCGGTTGGGAATTTTGGTGGGTCGGTGATGAATTTGATTTCCGGCAACACACGGATAGTTTTTGATGGGAAATATCCCATGAAGGACGGAAAAATTGCATTCAATTCTGC
>CAIOAQ010000053.1 GCA_903856025.1 uncultured beta proteobacterium | reverse complement strand
TCAAAATCTTCCTCTTCGTTTGTTGTCATTCGCTCACCCAGTTCTGCAGCAACCGGTAAACCGGAGCGTAACGACATGGCCATCTGTTGCATCTGATAGTCAAAAATGACATCTGCTTCAGCCAGGGCTGTGCGGTAGGCGATGAAGGCTTGTGCACCAGCCGTCAAAATAATGGCCACCAGCAGCAGCCAAAGCAATCGGGCGCGCAGCGAATGCGAAAGAGGCAGACTCACCCTGCACCTCGTGGGATCATGTAACCCACACCCCTTACGTTCTGAATGAGGTGTGGCCCCAATTTTTTCCGCAGTCCATGGATATACACCTCGACGGCATTGCTGTTGAGATCGTCTTTCCAGCTGTACAGCTTTTCTTCAAGTTGGCGGCGCGAAAGCACCATGCCAGGACGGGCCAACAGCAGTTCCAGAATCGACCACTCACGTGCCGACAACACGATCGGTTGTCCTTCCAGCGTGACCTCCCTGGTCACAGGGTCAATGCTGACTCCCAGGTGTTCATAGACAGGCTCGGCACGGCCGGCCGCACGACGGATCAGTGCACGTATGCGCGCCAGGAGTTCGTCGAGTTCATAAGGTTTGACGATGTAATCATCGGCTCCCATGTCCAGGCCTTCGACCCGCTGCGCCACGGCATCTCGTGCGGTAGCAATGAGCACGGGTGTGCGGTCTTTACGGACGCGCAATCGACGCAAAACCGACAGCCCATCACGCCGCGGCAATCCCAGGTCAAGCAGTACCAAGTCGTAGGTCTCGGCATCAAGTGCTGTATCGGCCATTTCGCCATCTTTGACCCAATCCACCGCGTAGCCTTCGGCTCTCAGCAAGTCCAATACGGATTCACCAATCATCAAGTCGTCTTCTACCAGCAGCAAACGCACGGCTTTAGGCTTTCAATCTAATTTGCTTTTCCACCCTGAGCATTCAAGGCTTTGATCACTTTGTCCGTGATGTCGTATTTGGGATTGACATACACCGCATCCTGAAAAATGAAGTCATATTTCCCGGCTTCAGCCATCTGCTTGATGATCTTGTTGGCACTGGCTATTAACTGCTGCATCTCATCATTTTTGCGCGCTTTCAGGTCCTCCTGAAAATTACGACGCAACAGCTGCAACGCACGGTCTTCATCTGCCAGCTCCTTTTGCCGAGCGAGGCGCTGGGTTTCCGGCAACGTGGACGACTCCATTTGAAACTTGTCCACATCGGATTTGAAGGCAATCCCACGGGCGACCATGTCCTTGTCACGTTTGGAAAACTCCTGTGTCAGTCTGGACTCGGCGGCTTTTGCACTGGCCGCTTCCTTGAAAATACGCTCCGTTTTGACATATCCAATGTGAATTTCCTGCGCCTGAAGGGGTATTGCTACCAGAGCTCCAAGTAAAGCAGTGCTGGTGAAGCAACGACGTAAAAGAGTGTTCATAAAAAATTGCCCATCGGGCGTTACGATGATGTCAATTGACAGAAAAATCCATTCGGGCACATAGAGGTCATGTCTCCCGCTGTGGCGCGGTTTTTATTCCTTTAGAACCAGCAGCAGACCGCATTTATAGCCGCGGTGTGGGTACAGATGACTTGGCCGTCACCGGATACGTCAAAAGCCGGCGAATGTTCAAGGCATCAAAGCGCGTTGCTGCGGTCGCTTTGGCATTGAGCAAGACCAAGGTTGCGTTTTTGCCAGCTTGCTTGATCTTCATGACCAGACAGTGCCCCGCCTCGTTGGTAAATCCTGTTTTTGACAAAAGAACCTCCCAGCCTTTGCTACCCACCAGGTGATTGGTGTTGTGAAAGGCCACGCTTCGCCCATTCATCTGGATCAGATCGGATGGATGGGTGGTGATGTTGACGATGTCGGGGTAGCCCGATGCCGCGACGGCCATTTTTGCCAGGTCAGCGGCGCTGGATGTATTTTCTGGTGACAGGCCAGTGGGCTCCTTGATCACCGTATGTGTGAGACCCAGCGCTTTGATTTTTGCATTGACTGCCGCTAAAAATGGGCCGTTGCCACCTGTATAGGTGCGAGCCAACGCCGCCGCCGCGCGGTTGTCAGAAGACATCAAAGCCAGCTGCAACACCTGCCTACGCGGCAAGGTGGTGCCGACTGGCACGTGTGATTTACTGTGTTTGAGCAAATCTACGTCTGCGGCATCGATGGCGATTCTTTCCTTCATATCTGGTTTGCTGTCCAACACAACCATGGCCGTCATCAATTTGGTCAACGACGCAATCGGCACGGCCTGATCTGAACTTTTCTCAAGCAATACCGCACCCGTATCATTGCTGACCCCAATGGCATGCTCGGACTTGAGTTGCAGCGCATAGCCACTTGCGGCATAGAAGACAAGGATGCCAAAGGCAAATGGCTTGATGAAGTCGATGGTCATGGGCAAGTCAAGATAAATGGAATTCCGGTAGTGCATTGAAACTTCGGCGACATTTGGGGCTGATGCGACACCAAATTTACTTGAATGGCATTGTCACCCCCGAAGACTTAGGTGAGACTTAAGCTCGTGTACACCCTAAGATTTGCATAAGTTTGATGAGAAATAGTCGGGGCTTTCGTTGCACGTCATCTTTACGTTTCATTGCTGTGCGCAGTGAGCGCGCGCGAATGGGTGCACAAATCGGCGAGAGATGAAATGGGATGGATTTATGACACTTTTTTGGTTGCTGCTGATCGGTCTATCGGCTGGCGTGCTGTCTGGCCTATTTGGTATTGGCGGTGGGGTTTTGATCGTTCCTGCTTTGGTCTATGGGCTGGGGTTTTCTCAGAAACTCGCCACCGGAACGAGTCTGGCAATACTCTTGCCGCCAGTGGGCATTGCGGCTGTTTATGAATATTACCAACACGGAAATGTTGATTTAAAAGCCGCACTGATCATTGCACTCATGGTGTTGCTGGGAAGCTGGCTGGGCGCACAGGTATCCAGCCAATTCGATACCAAGACACTCAAAGCCATGTTTGGTGTTTTCCTGGTTGTTCTGGGCGCTTATGTCATCTTTGATGCGGTGAAGGCCTAGTCGCCTGTCTGGGTACTTTAAGTTTCACCTAAGTCTGCAGATTCAGAATCATCTTGCCTCTAAATGCCTGGTCAAAGGCAAGTTGATGTCGGCTTCATTGCCCGCAACCCTTGCTGTGACGCTGCTTGGCTCTGCCGACTGCAGCGTCCAGGAAAATGACTGCGTCGTGGCTTGCATGCATTCCAAATAAGGTTCGCCATACAAATTTTGGAATCGTTGGCCAAGATGCCGCACTGATTGGCATCAAGACAGATTTTGTGTTTTTCAAATTGGAGAATTGATATGCGTATTCATAGCCAAACGATGCTCAGCGTCACCATGGCCGCTACCGTTTTTTTGGCAGCTTGCAGCAGCACACCCGTTGCAGCACCCGTAGCAGCGACCGCTGCACCATCCAGCTCGGCCCCCATTAGCCAAGCGTCACCCCAATCCACCGCACCAGCAGTGGTGACCGCTACGCCACTGGCTTCTTACCTCGACCCCAAGAATCCGCTGTACAAAGAACG
>CAIOAQ010000052.1 GCA_903856025.1 uncultured beta proteobacterium | reverse complement strand
GCCAGCTTGAGGCAGGTGGTGTGTATGGCGCTGCAAGGTGCGGGCTATGAGGTACTTCAGGCAGGCGATGGGCAAGCTGCCCTGGCGCTGCTCGACGGCCGAAAGATTCACATGGCGGTGTGTGATGTGAACATGCCACGCATGAACGGCATCGAGTTTGTTAAAGCCGCCAAAGCATTGCCGGCCTACCGGTTTTTACCGATTTTGATGTTAACCACCGAGAGTCAGGAATCTAAAAAAGAGGAAGGCAAGGCAGCCGGTGCCAAGGCCTGGATGGTCAAACCGTTTTCGCCCGCGTCGCTGCTCAACGCTGTCTCCAAACTCTGTCTGCCCTAGGCCCTGAGCTGTTCTGAGGGTGCAGTGGCCGTAAGGCCGCTGTGGTTTTTGTTTTAGTGCAATCAGGTACCTGCCATGAGTCAAGCATTTGAGCTTCCCGAAGAAATGACCATCTACAGCGCGGTAGAGACCCGCGACGCCATGTTGGCCTGGGTGACAGAGCAGGGGGCCAAATCTGCCAATGTGCTCGAAATTTCAGGGGCCAAGGTCCGAGAGGTAGACGGTTCTGGCCTGCAGCTACTGGCTTCCCTCTCGCACACTGACCAGCCCTGGCGTCTGGTCAATCCCAGCACTTCCTTGTCTGAGGCCTGCGCCAATATCGGTTTAGGCGGCTGGTTGGCCGAGCAAACCGCCAACACGTAAGGGGATTTCGTCATGAACAACGCATCCGATGCCGATCGTGATTTCATTGCAGCAGCCATGCCTGCATTCATCAGCGAAGCGGGCGAACAAACCGAAGCCATCGAAACCCTTTTGCTCGAACTGGAAGAGCAGCCTGATAACCGTGAGCTGCTCGACAACCTGTTTCGATGCGCTCATACGGTTAAGGGTTCGGCCGGGATCTTCGGGCTGAACAAAGTAGTGGAGTTCACTCACCATGTGGAGACGATGCTCGACAAATGTCGCGATGGCGAGTTGGCGCTCACCCCTGAGATCAGCACCTTGCTGCTGCAGTGCAATGACCAGATCAAATTTTTGGTCGACACCGCCAGTGACGATTCTGCCGACACACCTGATCAAAAAGACTTGCGCGCTGATTTGGTGATCCAGCTCCAAGCCTACACCGAAGGGGCGTCCAAACCCTCTCAAGTCGCGGTACCGGTTGAACCCGCAGCCGCGCCGACTGTCAGCGCCGCACCTGGACTCACGGTGTGGCACATTTCGGCGCGCTTTGGCCAAGAAACCTTCCGCAATGGCATGGACCCGCTGTCAATTGCCAAATATCTGAAGGGCATTGGCACCGTCAAGTCCATGGCCTGTTCCATTGATTCGGTTCCTGCTCTGGTGAACCTGAACCCTGAGACCTGTTACCTGAGTTTCGTCATGGAACTCGAATCCGCCGCCAATCGCGACGACGTGGAAGGTGCCTTCAGTTTTGTAGCCGACGACTGCGAACTCGACATCAAGGCACCTGAGAGCGCCGAGCAAAAACTCGTGCGTGCCATTGAAGACATGCCCGCCGCGCCGCGCCTTGGCGATATGTTGGTGTCGGTGGGGGCTGTCAGCCAAGATAAACTCACCGAAGTGCTCTTAAATCAAGAGCGGTCTAGACCCGCTGCATCAGGGCAGAAGGCCAAAATAGGTAATCTTCTGGAAGACAAAGCAGGTGTCTCGCCTGAGGTGGTGGAAGCTGCGCTGACCAAGCAACAAAAAGCGCGCGATGCCTCTGGCGGTGAAGAAAATCGTTTCATCCGTGTGCAAGCCGATCGACTGGATGCGGTCATTAATCTGCTTGGTGAACTCGTCATTGCCGGTGCCGGAGCCAATCTGCTGGCGCGTGAAACACGTAACGTGGCACTGATCGAGGCCAACCTGCACATGAATGGATTGATCGAAGAAATCCGAAACGGCACCTTGGGTTTGCGCATGGTACCGGTGGGCGAGACATTCAGCCGTTTCCGACGGGTGGTGCGTGACACCGCCAGCAGTTTGGGCAAAGAGGTTAACTTTGAAATCGTTGGCGGCGACGCTGAGCTCGACAAATCCATGGTTGAAAAAATCGCCGACCCGCTGATGCATCTCGTGCGCAATTCGCTGGACCACGGTCTGGAGCCGCCGCAAGAACGTGTGGCGGCGGGCAAAGCCCCGGCAGGCAAATTGACGCTCAGCGCCAAACATGAAACCGGTGCCATTTTGATCCGCATTGAAGACGATGGTCGGGGTATCAACCGCGAACGCGTGCTGCAACGCGCCTGGAACAAAGGATTGATCGAACAAGGCGTGGTGCCCAGCGATGATGTCATCAACATGATGATTTTCGAGGCAGGTTTCTCGACGGCTGAGCAAGTGACCAATCTGTCAGGGCGCGGCGTGGGCATGGATGTGGTCAAACGCAACATCGAAGCACTGCGTGGCAACCTCAAGCTCCACAGTCGGCCAGGGCATGGTTTAACGGTTGATATTCGGCTGCCGCTCACATTGGCCATCATCGATGGATTTTTGGTGGGCGTTGGCAAAGCCAAATTTGTGCTGCCATTGGGTTCGGTGGTGGAGGTGATCGAGGCCGGTGGACAGCATGTGCGCGTCGATAAAAGCGGTCGCCATGTGGTGGAACTGCGTGGCAACGTGCTGCCAGTGGTGCGGCTGCGCACACTCTACAGCGTGGAGTCCACCCTGCCTGAGCGCACCAGCGTGGTGGTGGTGTCTTCGCCCAAAGGGCAGTACGGCATTGAGGTTGAAGTGCTGATGGGGCAGCAGCAAACGGTGATCAAACCGCTGGGGCGTTTGTTCAAGACGCTGCGGGGTATTTCTGGATCGAGCATTCTGGGCAGCGGTGAAGTGGCGCTGATTTTGGATGTGGGGTCGCTGGGGGAATTGGTTACGGCGGATTTGCATGTCACTGCAGCTCGGGCCAGCGCCTGAACGACTATTGGAGAAGAAGATGCGTTTGAAAGACTTGAAAATCGGGACACGCCTGGCCGTTCTGATCGGTATTTTGGCGGCACTTCTGCTGTCCATTTGCACCTTCAGCTTGCTGGCGCTACGCGATGCAAACAACGGCATCCAAATGATGTACGCGGAAAACATGCATGAAATCCATATTGTGGATGAAATCAATTTTCTGATGACGCGCAATCGACTGGTGATCAGCAACACCCTGATCGACCCAACGCCAGAAAAAATTTCAAAATACACGGCCGAGGTTGAAACCAATATTGCATCCATCAGCGCATTGTGGAAGGAGATAGCCGCGTTCCAGATGTCCCCTGAAATGGCGCAACAGGCGCAAAGCTTTGCCGATAGACGCAAAGAATTTGTTCAACAGGGCCTGCTTCCTGCAGTGACTGCATTGCGTGCCAACGATCTTAAAGAAGCGCGTCGAATTGTGATCGATCAAATTCACCCACTTTATGATGCCGCTAGACCGCATTTTTTGGCGCTTTCAAAGAGCATTGATGAGGATGCCAAGGCGGATTACGCAGCATCATTTGCCAAGTATGAGTCCTCACGCAACCGTACCATTTTTGCTTTGGTGATAGGTTTGCTGTTCTCTGCAGGGTTTGGCTGGGTCTTGGTGCGTGGTATCACCCAGCCTTTGGCGCGTGCAGTTGAGGCGGCCGATGAAGTGGCCGCTGGCAAGCTCGACGGCAACATTCAAGTCGATGGTTCCGATGAAACCGGGCAACTGCTTACGTCACTGTCCAAAATGCAAGCGGTGCTGGGGCAATTCCAATCGGCACAGTCCGAGTTGGAGCGTCAGCATCAGGCGGGCATGCTCGACTTCAAGATGTCGACCGAGGGGTTACCCGGTGCATATTCCAAAATGGCCGAGGCCAGTAATGCGCTGGTGCAATCACACATTGCTGTGAAAATGAAAGTGGTGGAAGTGGTGTCTGCGTACACTGCTGGGGATCTGGATGTGCAAATGGACAGGCTTCCTGGCCAAAAGGCACGGGTCACAGAGGCTATCGACAAAGTACAAGCAGCGATGAAAGCGGCTGCAGAAGCGGCCACCTTCAACCAGCGCATACGCCTGAGTTTGGATAGTTTGCCCGTGTGCGTCACGGTTTCCAACGCACAAGCCCTGCTGGTACACGCTACGCCACCGGCCAAAGAACTCCTCAAACTCTTTGGTGGCCCCGGTTTTGACACCGACAAGTTTTACGGCAACAAGCTCAGCACCTTGTTCAAGAATCCAGCAGATGCTGCCAAGTTTGACCAAGCCGTGCGCTCGGGAGAAACCGTTGACCTGGAAATCGCCGGTCGTCAACTGCGGCTGCTGGCACGCCCCGTACACAACAGTGCTGGCGAGCCCATTGGACGCATCACCCAATGGGTAGACCGCACCGACGAAATCGCCTCAGAAGACGAACTCGACAACCTTGTAGATGCTGCTACCCAAGGCGATTTCAGTGGGCGTCTGAATCTGGCGGGCAAGTCTGGGTTCTTTGGTAAGGTTTCGGTGGGTATGAACCAGCTGATGCAAACCAGTGAACAAGGTTTGAGCGAAGTGGCTCGCGTGCTCGCCGCTGTGGCTGAAGGCGACCTTACCCAGCGCATCACCAGCGATTACCACGGCCTGTTTGGCAAAGTCAAAGACAGCGTCAACAGCTCCAGCGAAAATCTTACCCGGGTCATTGGGGAAGTGCGCGGTGCGGCCAATGCGTTGACCGGTGCGGCCAATCAAGTGTCTGCAACGGCCCAGTCACTTAGCCAAGCCGCCAATCAACAGGCTACCAGTGTGAAAGAAACCACGGCCAGCATCGATGTGATGAGCGCCTCGATCAATCAAAACAGCGACAACGCCAAAGTCACCGACGGCATGGCCAGCAAAGCAAATAAGGAAGCTTCTGAGGGTGGATCTGCCGTCAGTCAAACAGTTGCAGCTATGAAACAGATAGCGTCCAAGATTGGCATCGTCGACGACATTGCCTACCAGACCAACCTGCTGGCCTT
>CAIOAQ010000051.1 GCA_903856025.1 uncultured beta proteobacterium | reverse complement strand
GAAAATTGAAACCCATGGGGTCTTTTAACGGTCCGCCTACCAAGTACCCCAACAGTTGTACCGCCACATAGACCAACATCAGGCTGACCAGAATTTCATTGGCGTTGAACCGGTCACGCAGCAGCGCCGTCAGGCTGGCCCACAACATGCCGCCGAATACACCCGCGAACAAAATCGGCAGCACGATCCAGCGGCTGGTGGTGGCATCGGCCAGCAGTGCCACGCCACCGGCAAAAATGGCACCGATGATGTACTGCCCCTCGGCACCGATGTTCCACACATTGGACCGAAAACACACCGCCAGACCCAGCGCAATGATCAGCAACGGCGTGGCTTTGACCATCAGTTCGCCCAAGGCATAGGCGTTGTGAACAGGTTGCCAGAAAAACATTTCCAGGCCTTTTACCGGGTCTTTACCCAGGGCGGAGAACATCAGTGCGCCGATGACCACGGTGACCAGGAGCGCCAGCACCGGCGAGCCGTAATTCCACCCTTTGGAAGTTTCCGGGCGCGCTTCAAGCTTGAGCATGGTGGCCCTCCAATGGTTCACACACGGCACCGGTGGCCGAAGCTTCAAGTTCAGACAAACGCCGTTGCGCATCTTCGTCCCACAAGCCACTCATCCATTGCCCAATCTTTTCAACAGTGGCTTCTGCCATGGCAATCGTGGGTGACAACTGGCCACGTGCAATCACATGCAACCGATCACTCACCTCAAACAATTCTTCAAGTTCTTCACTCACGACCAGCACCGCACAACCAGCGTCCCGCAAAGCCAGAATTGCACCCCGGATTTGGGCGGCGGCACCCACATCCACGCCCCAGGTGGGCTGCGACACGATGAACAGCTTGGGCGCTGCATCCATCTCGCGGCCTACGATGAATTTTTGCAAGTTGCCACCCGACAGGGAGCGTGCCGCTGCGCGCGGTCCGCCCGCCTTGACGTTGAAGTTTTGAACAATGCGCGCCGCTTGTGCTTCAAGCTGACGCAGCCCGATCCAGCCGCCGGCGAAGCCTGGGTGCGAAATCGCATCGGTGCGTGTCAACAACAAGTTATGCGCCAAACTCAGCGAGGGCACCGCGCCGCGTCCCAAACGCTCCTCGGGTACAAAGTGCAGACCAAGCTGGCGGCGTTTACCGGGGTGCAGGTTGGACACGTCCACCTCGCCCATGCGAATACTTCCCTTGGGTGCCCGGCAGTCTTCGCCCGACAACACGTACAACAACTCTCTTTGACCATTGCCCGAGACGCCGGCGATGCCCACCACTTCACCCGCACGCACCTGCAGGTTGATACCCGTCAGATCCACACCAAATTGATCTTCTCTTGCCAAACTCAACTGCCGCACGTCAAGCACGACCGCACCTGGTTGCCGGGCGCGGTGTTCCAGCCGTGGCGGTTCGGCACCAATCATCAGGCGTGACAAGGACGCGTTGGACTCGTTGGCCGGGTTACAGGTGCCGGTCACCTTGCCACCGCGCAGCACGGTGCAGGCCGTGCAGAGTTCGCGAATCTCATGCAATTTGTGGCTGATGTACAAAATGCTGCAGCCCTCGCTGGCCAGCTTCTTCAGCACCACAAACAGCTTTTCAACCGCCTGCGGCGTCAGCACCGACGTGGGTTCGTCCAGAATCAGCAGCTCCGGCCGGGTCAGCAGCGCACGAATGATTTCTACCCGCTGCATCTCGCCCACGCTCAAGGTGTGCACGGGACGCGCCGGGTCAATGTCCAGGCCGTATTCAGCGGCCTTTGCCAGAATGCTGGCGGTGACCTGCGCCAGAGAGTCGCGCGTCAAACCCAGCCAGACGTTCTCCGCCACCGTCATGGTGTCAAACAAATTGAAATGTTGGAACACCATGCTGATGCCGTTGGCACGCGCTTCTTTGGGATTGCGGATGGTGATGGGCTGGCCGTTGAGCCGCATTTCGCCTGCATCCGGCTGAACCGAGCCAAAGATGATTTTCATCAACGTGGATTTACCCGCCCCGTTCTCACCCAGCACCGCATGGATTTCACCCGGCATCACCGTCAGCGACACGTCGCTGTTGGCCACCACGTTGGGGTAGCGCTTGGTAATACCTGTGAGTTGAAGGCGAGGCAAAGACATGGATAAATAAATCTAATCAGCTTGAACTGTATTTTGACTGGCAAACCGCCGGAAAAATTGGCACACCGCAAGAAAGTGACAACAAAGCCAGCAACCCGAGCAAGATCGATGCCAAGCCCCGGCCAGGCATCACCCTTGCTTGCAACACTGACATGACATGACCGGCACATACAACGCACAGAATTTGTCCTATGCTTGAGGCCAGCATGACGCACCATTTCCCCCGCATGACACCATGACCCATCCCCTGCTGCAATTCATCTGGCGTGGCGAAATCGTCACCCTGCCCCACATTGCGCCCACCCGCACACTGCTGCAGGTGTTGCGCGAAGACCTGGGGCACCACGCCACAAAAGAAGGCTGCAACGAAGGCGACTGTGGTGCGTGCACCGTGGTGCTGGGTGAGCGCCAGGGCGAACGCATCCGTTACCAGGCGGTGAACAGCTGCATCCGGTTGGCCCATTCCATCCACGGCATGGCGCTGTGGACCGCCGGAGATTTGGCAACCCCTGACGGCACGCCGCACCCGGTGCAGCAAGCCTTGCACCAGTGCCACGGCAGCCAATGCGGCTTTTGCGCACCGGGTTTTGCCATGAGCCTGTTTGGCATGTACCAGAACCAGGTGCTTCACGACCAACCGGTCACCCGTGCCAACGCACAGGAAGCGCTCTCAGGCAACCTGTGCCGCTGCACCGGCTACCGCCCGATTCTGGATGCGGCGCAGCAGATGGCACAGCTGCCGAAGGTGCAGGTGGACGAATCCAAACTGCTACAACAATTGGAGCATGTTGCGCAATGTAGTCAGGGGCTAGAGGCTGATTTTTCATATGAAAAGCCTGCCACACTGAATGACCTGCTGGCAGCCCGGGCCGCAACACCGCAAGCCCAGATCGTGGCAGGCTGCACCGATGTGGGCCTGTGGATCAACAAGGCGCACATGGACTTTGCTCAGGTGCTGGATGTCACCGGCGTGGCTGAATTGCGAACCGTTGAGGCCAGCGACTCACACACCGTCCTGGGTGCCGCCGTCACCCTGACAGACGCATTTGCCGCGCTGGAGCAGGACCGACCTCAGTTGCACCCCTTCTTCAGCCGATTTGCCGGGCTCCCGGTGCGCAACTCGGGCACGCTGGGCGGCAACATCGCCAACGGCTCACCCATTGGCGATTCGATGCCCCTGCTGATCGCCCTGCGCGCCAGCGTGGTGCTGATGAGCGTGCGCGGCGCACGTGAACTCCCCATGGAAGCGTTCTACACCGGCTACCGTAAAAACGTCATGGCAGCAGACGAAGTGCTGGCCTTCATTCGCGTACCGCGCCCGCAACCTGGCGAACAGCTGCGCGCCTACAAGGTGTCCAAGCGCTTGGAAGACGACATTTCGGCGGTCTGCCTCGCCATTCATTTGCAGATTCTGGACGGCAAGGTGACACAAGCCAGCATCGGTGTGGGCGGCGTGGCTGCCACACCGGTACGGGCAGTGGCCACTGAAGCAGCGCTGAACGGCCAGCCGTGGGCACCTGCCAGCGTGAAACAGGCCATGGAGACCTTGCGAGGCGAATTCCGACCGATTTCCGACATGCGCGCCAGTGCCGCTTACCGCCTGGAAGTGCTGGGCAATTTGCTGGAGCGGTTTTGGCAGGAAACCCAGCACCCCGATGAACCCACCCTGCAGACCTTGTCGCTGGCAGGAGTTGCCCCATGAACCCCTCAGCCAATGCATTGACCGCTGGCAAAAGCCACCCGCATGAAAGCGCGGCAGCCCAAATTGCCGGAGCCGCGCACTATATCGACGACCTTCCCGAGCTGCGCGGCACGCTGTACGCCGCACCCATCCTCTCCAAGGTCGCCCACGGCAAGCTGATCAGCGTGGACACGCCGGCAGCACTTGCGCTGCCCGGTGTGCGCGCTGTGCTGCTGGCTGCGGACGTGCCGGGACACCAGATGCTGGCTGCCTTTGCCGGGGACGAGCCGGTATTTGCCCAAGACACCGTCCAGTTTGTCGGCCAGGTGATTGGCGTGGTAGTGGCTGACACGGTGACACAAGCGCGCCACGCCGCCCGCAAGGTCGCAGTGAACATCGAACCATTGCCTGCCGTGCTGGATGTACGCGAGGCGCTTACCAAACAACACTTCGTGCTGCCACCGGTGACGGTGCGCCGTGGCGATGCGGCACACGCCATCGCCAACGCGCCGCATACCGTGCAAGGCTCACTGGAAGTCGGCGGGCAGGAACATTTTTACCTCGAAGGTCAGGTGGCTTACGCCCTGCCGCAAGAGCAGAACCAGTGGCTGATTCACAGCAGCAGCCAGCACCCCGGTGAGGTTCAGCACTGGGTGGCGCACGCCCTGGGCGTGGACAACCACGCCGTGCGGGTGGAATGCCGACGCATGGGTGGTGGATTTGGTGGCAAGGAAACCCAGGCGGGCCATGTGGCAGTATGGGCAGCTATAGCTGCGCACCAACTCCGTCGCCCGGTGAAGATGCGACTGGACCGGGACGACGACTTCATGCTCACCGGCAAGCGCCATCCGTTCTGTTACGACTACACCGCAGGTTTTGATGACACCGGCCGTCTATGCGGCTTGCAGCTGAAGATGCTGGTGGCCTGCGGTTTCAGCGCCGATTTGTCTGGTCCGGTGGCCGACCGGGCGATTTTTCATGCCGACAACGCCTATTTTTTGCAGGATGTTGACATCACCTCTTACCGCTGCAAGCTCAACACCCAGAGCCATACCGCCTTCAGAGGTTTTGGTGGGCCGCAGGGCATGATCGTCACCGAGGTGATCCTGGGCGACATTGCACGCCAACTGGGGCTGGACCCCCTGACGGTGCGCCAACGCAACCTCTACAGCGAAGAACCGGTGGATGGCCCTACCCAGCGCAACACCACCCATTACGGGCAACAGGTGGAAGGCAACATCCTGCAACCATTGCTCTCAAAACTAGAGCGTACTTCGCAATATAAACAACGGCTAGAGGCCATTTCAATCTGGAACAAACGCCACGCCACCGTCAAACGCGGCATGGCCCTGACACCGGTCAAATTTGGCATCAGTTTCACCGCCACCTTGTTCAACCAGGCGGGTGCGCTGGTACACGTGTACCTGGATGGCAGTGTCCTGGTCAACCATGGCGGCACCGAGATGGGGCAAGGTCTGCACACAAAAGTGGCACAAATCGTGGCCGACGAGCTTGGCGTGCCCTTGCACCGGGTGCAGGCCAGCGCCAGTGATACCAGCAAAATCCCCAACGCCTCGGCCACCGCCGCATCGGCGGGCACCGACCTGAATGGCCGCGCCGCGCAATTTGCCGCACGCCATGTGCGCGACAACCTGGCCGCGTTTGTGGGCGGTTTGGACGGCGTGGGTGCAGGCGCGGTGCAGTTTTCGGCGGGGAAAGTCTCCACGCCGCGAGCCACCCGCAGTTTTGAAGAAGTGGTCGCACTGGCCTATGCCAACCGCATCCAGCT
>CAIOAQ010000050.1 GCA_903856025.1 uncultured beta proteobacterium | reverse complement strand
GCCGCGTGGGCTTACGGTAGTTCTCAAACGTCTGATCGGCTGCCATGGCAAGGGTTTGTTGTTTCATCACCCCATAGCGCTGCAACCCCCTCAGTCGTGGACCTTAATCATCAAATCCCTAGACCCCTTGGCGCTCATTCCGTCATCAACCCAACCAACGCCTCCTGTATCACGATCAGTCCACCCGCCACTTCACCCTCGTTCAAACCAACGTAATGCCTATGCAGCACATCAGTCTTCGGCGCGGTATGGTTCAGTACCCGCCGCAACACCGCGTCCCCAAGCCCCAGCTTTTCGCCAACGGTTGCCACCAGCTTTCGTAAATCGTGCAACATGAACCGTGGTGACCCCAAACGCATCGCCATGCTGTGAATGTGTTCAGCACTTACACCCTTGAATAGTTGATCCTCAGGTTTCAACCCCAAACACCGCCGCTCCAGAATCTCCCGCATCATCGGTGTAATGGGCAATGAATGCGGCTTCCCGTTCTTGGTCATAGGAATGCTCAAAACCCCGCCAGACAGGTCAATCTGCTGGCGCTGCAGCTCCCTGCATTCATTGCGCCTCAAGCCCGTATAGAGCGTCAGGTACAAGAAATCCCGCTGCTTTTCACCAAGTTGGTTCACTGCCAGTTTCCACGCTGGCAAGTCTGCAATTTGCAGAACACGGGCACGAGGTTTTGACTTTTCAGGCATCAACCCAACAGCGGCCAGCTTGGTAAAAGGCGATTCAATTGTTAATCCATGCACCGCATTCACATACCTGATCAGGGCGGTGACGATGCCACGACCGACTTCAACCAGTGCCGCCCCTTTGGATTGAGCAAACGCATGGCAATGTTCAGAAAATGCACCCGTCCCAAGGTCTGTGACTGACCGATCAAGCCAGTCACAGAAGTGAGTTCTCATCAGTGAGTCATACCGCTTCTGGCTGGATGCTTTGATGCCCTTGGCCTTGCAGTAGTCAACCAGTGCCTCTCGTAACGTCGGCAGCATGGCTTTCACCTTTTGACTTGGTTGCTCCCCGCGGCGGCACTGTCTCAAAACCTCCATTGCTTGCGAACGAGCCTCATCCACCGACATCAAGGGCCAATGACCCAGCATCATGCGGAACTGCTTGCCCGACACGCTGGTTGCAATCAAGAACGTTCTCTTGCGAGCATTCAACCGTACACAAAAGCCACAAAGCACCCTGTCACGCAGGATGCGGCCATCTCTCAAAGTGCTGCGACGCAGCAAGGATTCACTGATCAGTACAATCGGCACCAGTTTCCCCTAGGCAAAACCAGGACAAAACTTTGCGAAAACGAGCTGTTTTAGCGAGTTTGGTTTTGATCTTTTTTGTCCCGCAATCCGGTGCGGGCCTGGCACTTCCACAAGGCCCGCATTGGGTTCAAGGGTGCAATAGGGTATTGATTTAAAAGGATTTTTATGAAATGTGGCATCGTGGGCTTGCCCAATGTTGGTAAATCGACCCTGTTCAACGCGCTGACCAAGGCGGGCATCGCGGCGGAGAACTATCCCTTTTGCACGATTGAGCCCAATGTGGGCATTGTGGAAGTGCCTGACGCCCGCCTGGATGCACTTTCAGCCATCGTGAACCCGCAAAAAGTACAGCGCGCGATCGTGGAATTTGTGGACATTGCCGGCCTGGTGGCAGGTGCCAGCACCGGTGAGGGGCTGGGCAACAAGTTTTTGGCGCACATCCGCGAAACCGATGCCATCATCAATGTGGTGCGCTGTTTTGAAGACACCAATGTGATCCACGTGGCTGGCAAGGTGGATCCGATCGATGACATTGAGGTGATTCAGACCGAGCTGTGCCTGGCCGACCTGACAGCGGTGGAAAAAGCCTTGCACCGCGTCACCAAGCTGGCGCGCTCAGGTGACAAGGAGTCGATCAAGCTGGTGACCATTCTGGAAAAGTGCCAGGTGGCGTTGAACGAAGCCAAGCCGGTGCGCACGCTCGATTTCACCAAGGAAGAGTTACCGCTGTTGAAACAGTTCTTCTTGATCACTGCCAAGCCAGCCATGTTTGTGGCCAATGTGGCTGAAGATGGTTTCGAGAACAACCCGTTTCTGGACCGCCTGACGGCGTACGCCACGGCCCAAAATGCGCCTGTGGTGGCCATCAGCGCCAAGCTGGAAGCCGAAATGTCAGAGATGAGCGACGAAGACCGTCTGATGTTCCTGGAAGAACTCGGCCTGCACGAGCCGGGCCTGAACCGCCTGATTCGCTCGGCCTACAAACTGCTTGGCCTGCAAACCTATTTCACCGCAGGGGTCAAAGAAGTGCGCGCCTGGACTATTCATGTGGGCGACACCGGGCCACAAGCGGCTGGCGTGATCCACACCGATTTTGAGAAGGGCTACATCCGGGCCCAGACCATTGCCTATGAAGACTTCATTGCGTTCAAGGGTGAACAAGGTGCCAAAGATGCCGGCAAGATGCGCGCCGAAGGCAAAGACTACGTCGTCAAGGACGGCGACGTGATGAATTTTTTATTCAGCTCCTAAGCCGTGCTGCTCGAAATGCAGCATTGCTGGATTTGATGTCAGCCTCGGCCGGCCTCTGCCACCCCACCCACCGCTTCTGGCGCTCATCAGCCTTGCCGTTTGTGGAAAACCGCATGGCCCGCGACAGCAGCGCCTGTTACGCGCCCCATTCCCACACCAGTTTGTCGATTGGCGCGGTGGATGGCGGGCTCAGCGTGCTCCACCTCGGCAACAAGTGTCGGCCCTTGTCACGCGGTGACGTGGTGCTGATCCCGGCAGGCGAGGTACATGCCTGCAATCCCGATGACGATGGTCAGTGGAGCTACCAAATGCTCTACCTTGACCCCGGCTGGGTGCGTGAGGTGGTCGGTGAAATGGACAGCTTTGATGCCCAGGTGCTGCACCACTTGCCCAGCCACACCAAACCGCAGCACATGTACACCCGGTTGACCGAGCTGAATCACTGCCTTTTTGGCGATGCCTCGGTGCAGGACAAGGAAGCCGCGCTGCTGCTGTTCGTGGGCGACCTGTTTGGATCAGTTCAAGCCAGACGCAGCCACAGCCAACCGGATGCGCCCCGGCTGCGCAATGTGCAGGACATGATCCAGGCGCGGTGCACAGAATCGCTCACCTTGGATGAGATGGCGACCCAGGCGTGCATGAGCCGCTACCACTTTGTGCGCAGCTTCAAACGCGCGGTGGGCCTGACCCCGCATGCCTGGCAACTTGACCAGCGCATCCAGCGTGCCCGCCACCTACTGAAGCAGGGCATGGGCCTGGCCGAAGCGGCGCTGCACCTGGGCTTTGCCGACCAAAGCCATTTCCAGCGCGCCTTCAAACAGCGCGTGGCCGCCACACCGGGCGACTACCTGCGCAATATTCTTCAAGACTGAACCCGGCTCAAGCGGCGATGCTGCGTCCTTTGATGAAAAGGACACAGACCTCACATGGCGCTATGGCAACAATTTTTGATGATCGCTGGCCTGCACTTTTTGGCGCTGCTCAGCCCCGGGCCGGACTTCTTTTTGATCGTGCGCAGCGCCGTGGTCAACGGCACGCGGGTGGCCAGCGGGGTGTGCGTGGGCATTGCCCTGGCCAATGGCTTCTACATCGCGCTGGCCATCAGCGGTGTGGCGGTGCTGCAAGAGGTCAGCGGCTTGATGAGCGCGCTCACCTGGGGTGGCTGCGCTTACCTGGCCTGGCTGGGCTGGCGATTTTTGACGGTGCGTGGCGAGGTGTCATTCCATTTCTAATTCATAAGTGAAACTAAAAGTGCCGAAATAATCCAAGGCCAGGATACGATCGACTGCAGTCTATTGGGATCATCTTCAAAGCTTTT
>CAIOAQ010000049.1 GCA_903856025.1 uncultured beta proteobacterium | reverse complement strand
TGCAAGGTTTGGTGGTGACACGTTATGGCTACCAGCAGCCGTGCCAACACATTGAGATCGTTCAGGCCGCCCATCCGGTGCCCGATGTCGCCGGGCTGCAAGCCACCCAGCGCATCCTGCAGGCGGTGCAGGGCTTGACCGAAGACGACCTGGTGATTGCCCTGATTTCTGGGGGGGGCTCATCACTTTTAGTAGCGCCTGGCACAGGATTGACGCTGGCTGACAAGCAAAACGTCAACAAGGCTTTGCTCGCCAGTGGGGCGACCATTTCAGAGATGAATTGTGTGCGCCGCCACCTCTCGGGCATCAAAGGGGGGCGCCTCGGCGCCGCTTGTTACCCGGCCAAGCTGGTCACGCTGCTGATCTCCGATGTGCCGGGTGACTCCCCGATGGACATTGCCTCTGGCCCCACCGTGGCGGATTCCACCACCTGTGCGCAGGCGCTGGCCATCGTCGACCGCTACCGGATCGCCATGTCAAGCGCCATGCGCCAGATGCTGGAAAGTGGTGCGGGCGAAACCGTCAAACCCGGCGATGCACGGCTGAACCACAGCAGCGTGCGCATGATCACCGCACCACAAATCGCCTTGGAAGCCGCCGCACAGGTGGCGCAGCGGGCAGGGTTCACGCCTTACATTCTGGGCGACAGCCTGGAGGGTGAGGCGCGTGAAGTGGCCAAGGTGATGGGGGGTATGGCACGCCAGGTGGCGCTGCGCGGCCAGCCGTTCCAAAAACCTTGTGTGCTGCTCAGCGGCGGCGAAACCACGGTGACCCTGCGTGGCCAAGGTCGGGGCGGCCGCAACGTGGAATTTTTGCTGGCCCTGGCGGTGGCGCTGGATTCGGTGGAGGGCATTTACGCCCTGGCCGCCGACACCGACGGGGTGGACGGTGTCGAAGAAATTGCCGGTGCCGTCATCACCCCGGACACGCTGGCGCGCGCCTGGGGCCAAGGCATGAACCCGCGCAGCTATCTGGACCACAACGACGCCCACAGCTTTTTTCAGAACCTGGGCGACTCGGTCATCACCGGCCCGACGCTGACCAATGTGAACGACTTCCGGGCGCTGGTGATTTTGTAATTCGATTTCCAAATCATCCGTGTTGTTGCTGCTTCGCCTTGTCGTGCGACAGCACGGCCTTTGGCTTCGCGCTCAGCTTTTCAGGCCTCGCACCCAACGTTGGTAAATCTGGCTGGCGACACGCTGGCTGCTTATCAGGTCTTGCTGCAAGCGGGCACAAATCGCCTCAGCCTTCTGCACGGCAGGTGAGGTGCTGGCGACTATTTCGGTTGCACCGGACTCCATCCACTCCAGCACTTTGGCTTCATCCACCTCGCAGTGGAATTGCATACCCAGGTGTTTGTGGTTCAACACGAAGGCCTGGTTGTGGCAATACTGGCCTTTGAGCAGTTGGACGGCGTTCGAAGGGATGTCAAACGATTCGCTGTGCCACTGAAACAAGTGCAAGGGCATGACGCTGCCAAACCATTCAACTGCGATGTCGTTGGTGGGCACCAGATCACTCCAGCCGATTTCCGAGTGTGCGGCTGCGCCCACGCGAGCACCCAGCGCGCGCGCCAACAGTTGCCCACCTAGACAATGGCCGATGACCGGCACATCCAGCGCCTCCGCCTGGCGTACCAGATGCAACAACGGTTCGATGTAGGGCAGCGCGTCGTTGGCGCTCATGGGGCCACCCAGAATACACAGGCCAGCGTGCTCGTGAACGTCTGCTGGCAACGCCTGTCCCAGATCCATGCGATACACCTGATAAGTCAGACCATGCTGATCCAGCCAGGTCGCAAAGTAGCTCGGCCCGTCGTTGGCAACGTGCTGGATGATGGCGATGGGTTTCATGTCGTTTGACGCGGGATGTTGATGGGCAAATCAGGACTGGCGCGCAAAAAACACCGCGCTCATGACCAGCCCGGTCACGATCACGCCCATGCGTACCCACTTCACCGGCAGCTGTTTGGACCAGCGTGCACCAAAAAAGCCGCCAATCGCAGCGGCCACCATCATCAGCACGCCTTCGCGCCAGGCAATGGCCCCGGCCAGCACAAATGCCGCCACTGACAACCAAGACAACACCAGGGAGTTGAGGTTTTTCAGCGCGTTGGCGCTGTGGATGCGACTTTCTCCGGTGGCGCTGTAGAGCGCCATCAGCAAAATGCCCAGCCCGCCGTTGAAGTAGCCGCCGTAGACGCAGGCCAGCAACAAACCCGGTTCGCGCCATCGGGTGAGGTGTGTGCCTGCCGGGTTAACCGGTGACGCGCGTTGGGCGATCAGGGGGCCAGCCGCAAACAGCACGGTGGCAAACAGCAGCAACCAGGGCACGACGCTCGCAAACACCTTGGCCGGGGTGACCAGCAGCAGCAAGGCACCGGTGACGCCGCCCACGGCTGAAATCAGCATTTCACGCTTCAACCGGGTGGGTGGCATGGCCCGAAGTTCGGGCTTGAAACCCAGTGTGCTTCCCAGATAACCTGGGCTGACCGCCAGCGCGCTGGTGGCGTTGGCCATGATCGGCGGGATGCCCACAAAAATGAGCGCCGGCAGGGTCAGAAAACTGCCGCCACCGGCTATGGCGTTGAGCACCCCCGCAGCGAAGGCGGCGCTTGCCAGCAGCAGGGAGTTTGCCCAAAGGTCAGGCATGGTCTGGAATCACCGGATGAGGTATGTTTTAACCTTCTAGCCCTCTGAAAACGGGCGTGAAGCACTACGAATTAAATAGTAATTCAATGGGCGGAGCCGCTGCACTCGTGGCCATGCAACGGTGCAGAGCCGTACCACAGCGGCTTATTTTTGCAGCTTGGCGTCTTCAACCAACACCTTGTAGCTGTA
>CAIOAQ010000048.1 GCA_903856025.1 uncultured beta proteobacterium | reverse complement strand
ATTTCCGATTTCCTCTTCAGACAATTCCTCTGCATTGAAACCGCCTGCGATTCTCAAAGGCGTCAGCACAGCCTGCTTCATGTAGCGATCAAAGCGCTGACCACTAACAGCCTCGATCACCGTGCCCAGTACGCCCCAGTTCAGATTCACGTACTCGAAATAGCGACCTGGACCGCGGTCACTGGTACTACTCCGTGGCGCCCAATGTCCGCCTGCGCCGTAGTTCTCACCCGGTGGATCACTGACGCTTTGCAAACTTTGTCCGATTGGAAAAGAATATCCACCATCGTCACGCAGCGATGAAGTGTGGTTGAGCAGCATGCGCGTACTGATCCGGGCCTCAGGAAAATTCGGGTTGCGCAGTCTGAAACCCAAATACGTGCTGACATCCTCATCCAGATCGAGTTTGCGCTGGTCAACCAGTTGCATCACGCCAAGGGTTGTGACGAGTTTTGAAATGGAAGCGACGCGAAACAGCGTCTTGTTGTCCACCGACACAGCCTGCGCTGGATTCAATGGATCGATGGCACGCTTGCCAAAATAGCTTTCGTAAACAATCTTTCCATCGCGGATTGCCACTGCCGACAGGCTGGCAAGCGGTTTCACCGGATCGTCCGTGATCGCCTGCAGTTTTGTTTGCAAGTCTGCGCTCTGAGCGGCCCAACAATCGCTCATCAACATAGCAAGCACAGCAATGTAGAGAATCCCATGGCATCGCATGGTAAGCGCTCCAGTCGCACGTGCCGATCTAAAGCACTTCATCGCTGCTCCTTGCCAAACCCGGGATCCACCTTGATCAAAGCGGTCGCGACAAAACAGGGGATGGCAGCTGCGCAAACCCAGATAAAGAAATTGGCATAACCAATATTGGCCTGGATCCACCCGCTGAACATACCCGGCAGCATCATGCCCATCGCCATGAACCCGGCGCAGATGGCATAGTGCGCGGTCTTGTGCTCACCATCCGCTGTCATGATCATGAATAGAATGTAGGCGGTAAAACCAAAACCGTAGCCCAATTGCTCAAAGGCCACGGCCACTCCAATCAGATACAAGTTGGAGGGTAAAACCAGCGCCAGGTAGACGTAAACCAGGTGCGGAACATTGATGGCCATGGCCATGGGCCAGAGCCAGCGCTTGAGCCCATCACGTGCAATGAGGTAACTGCCCAGCAAGCCGCCCACCGTCAGTGCGACGATGCCGATACTCCCATACACGATCCCGACATGCGCCGTGGAAAGCCCCAACCCCCCCTTGACAGTGGAATCAAGCAAAAAGGGCGGCGCCAACTTGACCAGTTGAGATTCGCCGAAACGGTACATCAGCAGGAAGAAGAGTACCCGAGTGATACCTTTCTTGGCCAGGAATTTCCTGAAGACCGACAGGAAGGCAAGGCCCAAGCCGTGTTCTCCCACCACAGCATGGTCTGCCACTGGAACCGGCAACACCAGACGGTGGTAAAGGAACAGCGAAAGAAACATGGCGGCCAGCATAAAGAACACAACAGACCAGGCGAAGACCGTATTGCCGCTCAATTCAGTCAGTTTCCCGGCAAGAAACACGAGAACTCCCTGCCCGGTCAGCATCGACAGGCGAAAAAACATGCTGCGTGCACCGACATAAGCTGCCT
>CAIOAQ010000047.1 GCA_903856025.1 uncultured beta proteobacterium | reverse complement strand
GCGGGTGAGGTGGCCGCCAGATCGCTGACCAGTTCAAGGCCAAAGGGGTCGTCGATGTTGACCACGGCGGCGCGCAAACCGGGCCAAGTAAACAAACGGGCCTTGGCGATAGCGTATGCCGTCATGTCACCGTGGTAGTCCAGGTGGTCCTGGGTGAGGTTGGTGAGCACCGCGGTGTGAATCTGTGTGCCCGCCATGCGCTGCTCTTCGATGCCAATGGACGAGGCTTCGATGGCGCAGGCCTCGTGGCCTTGGTTTACAAAATCGGCAAAGGCGGCGTGCAGCGCCAGGGGGTCGGGGGTGGTCAGACCGGTGCTGACCACATGCGGCGGAACACCAATGCCTAAAGTGCCTACTACCCCGCATGGAATAGACGTAGCTTGCTTCAAATTTGAGAGCGCTTGCGCGAGCCACCAGGTGCTGGATGTTTTGCCGTTGGTGCCGGTGACGGCCAACACCGCCAACTGGGCGCTGGGGTGCTGGAACCATTCGCTGGCCATCAGTCCACAGTCGGCTTTCAGGTTCAAGTAGGTCGCCACACGAGGATCGGTCAGGGTAAACGCCTCCATGCCACTTTGCTCGACCAGGCAGGCGGCAGCACCCGCGGCCAACGCGGCTGCGACATGGGCACGGGCATCCACCGCGGCACCGGGCCAGGCCAGAAAAGCGTCACCTGGGCACACTTTTCGGCTGTCCGTGCGGATCTCGCCTGTCACGCGTGCGCGCAACCAAGCGACAGCCAGCGTGGGCGTGTGCAGTGGGGTGAGCATCAGAAGCTTTCCTCCACGGCATCGGTCACGATTTGCGGCTTGACTGTCATGTCAGGTGCGATCCCCAGGACCTTGAGAGTTTGCTGGACCGTTTGGCTGAACACCGGAGCGGCCACATCACCACCAAAATACTGGCCATTGGTAGGCTCATCAATCATCACGGCCACCGAAATGCGCGGCGCGTCAATCGGGGCCAGCCCGGCAAATACCCCCCGGTATTTCTTGGCTGCATAGCCACGGCCTTCTTGTTTGTTGGCCGTACCTGTTTTGCCGCCCACCGAGTAGCCCATGGTTTGCGCCTTGGGTGCGGTGCCGCCGGGGCCAGTCACCAGATGCAGCATGTAGCGCACTTGCTCGGCGACTTTACTTTTGAACACCGGTTGACCCGCTGTGGGTCCTGACACCTTGAGCATGGAGATTGGCACCAGGTCACCGTCACGGCCAAAAATCGTGTACGCGTGAGCGAGCTGCATCAGACTGACAGACAGGCCGTAGCCATAGCTCATGGTGGCTTGCTCAATCGGGCGCCAGCCCTTGTAGGGACGCAGTCGACCGCTCACCGCGCCAGGAAACGGCACCTGTGGTTTTTGACCAAAGCCGACGTTGCTGAACATTTCCCACATCTCGCGGGCCGGCATTTGCAGGGCAATTTTGGCGGTGCCGACGTTGCTGGATTTTTGGATCACTTCATTCACACTGAGTACACCGTGCGCGTGAGAGTCAGAGATCGTCGCGCTGCCAATGGTCAAACGCCCGGGTGCGGTTTGAATCTGCGTATCAGGAGTGACCCGGCCCGTATTGAGCGCCAGACCGATGACAAACGGCTTCATGGTCGAGCCAGGCTCGAAGCTGTCGGTCAGCGTGCGATTGCGCAATTGCTCACCGGTCAGGTTCAATCGTTTGTCAGGGACATAGCTTGGATAGTTGGCCAGTGCCAATATTTCACCGGTCTTGACATCCAGCACCACCACCCCACCGGCTTTGGCCTTGTGCTTGAGCACGGCTTCTTTGATGGCCTGATAGGCAAAAAATTGCACCTTGCTGTCAATGCTGAGTTGCAGGTCACGGCCGTCAACCGGGGCGATTTGCTCACCCACATCTTCCACCACACGCCCCATGCGGTCCTTGATGACGCGTCGGGAGCCGGCACGGCCACCCAGTTCCTTGTTGAAGGTCAGCTCCATCCCCTCCTGACCCTGGTCTTCCACGTTGGTGAACCCCACCACATGGGCGGCCGCCTCGCCTTCCGGGTATTGCCGCTTGTATTCCTTGCGCTCGTAAATGCCCTTGATGCCCAGTGCCAGCACCTCTTTGCCCACGGATTCATCCACTTGCCGGCGCAACCAGACAAAGGTTTTATCCTCGTCTTGCAATTTTTTGTTCAACTCGGCCAAGGGCATGCCCAGCAACCGGGCCAGCGTTTTCAGTGTTTCCAAATCGCGTGGCACATCTTCTGGAATGGCCCAGATACTCGGCACCGGAATACTCGAAGCCAACACCACACCATTGCGATCCAGAATACGGCCCCGGTTGGCTGGCAAGGACAGGGTGCGGGCAAACCGCACTTCACCTTGTTTCTGGAAAAAGGCGTTTTCAATCACCTGAATGTAGACCGCCCGGCCCACCAGTCCGGAAAAACACAGGGCGATGGTCGCCACAATGAATTTGCTGCGCCAGACCGGTGTGGGGCTGGCCAGCAGGGGGCTGGAGGTATAGGCAATGCCGCGACTCATTGCAATTGCCCTTGAGACGTTGATGTACCCCGGCCTGGCACAGGCGATGACGCTGCGGTGGCTGGCTTGTAAGCCACGTAGGTGGTGACAGCGGGTGTGGCGGGGCGCATTTGCAGTTGGGTGCGGGCCAATTGCTCCACCCGTGCGGAGGTGGCTTGCGCACGTTTTTCCACTTGCAAGCGTTCGTTGTCGATCGCCAGGCGATGGGCCTGCGTCTGTGCCTTGTCCAGTTCGGAATACAAGCGGCGCGATTCATACTGGATGTTGACCAGATACAAGCCACTGAGTACCACGGCCAGCAACAGCACCAGGTTCAAGCGCATGGCGTAGACGCTCCCGAAGCGACGGTTGCAGTGCGTTCGGCCACACGCATGATGGCGCTGCGCGAGCGTGGGTTTGCGGCAACTTCGATGTCGCTGGGCTTGATGCGTGCCACGGTTTTGAAGTGCATTGCCTGCGGTAGGGCGAAGGGCGCGCGGCGGTCAAACACCTCTTTGGAATGCTTGGCCATGAACTGTTTGACGATGCGGTCTTCCAGCGAGTGAAAGCTGATCACCACCAAGCGCCCGCCAGGCTGCAATACTTTCAGGCAACCGTCTAGCGCTTGTTGCAGCTCTTCAAGCTC
>CAIOAQ010000046.1 GCA_903856025.1 uncultured beta proteobacterium | reverse complement strand
GACATGTCGTTGTCGTTCAAGATCACCAGCAGGTTGCAGTCGCTGACACCCGCGTTGTTCATGGCTTCAAAGGCCATGCCTGCGGTCATCGCCCCATCGCCAATGACAGCAATGGCGTGACGCGGCTCACCCTTGAGGGCCGAAGCCAGAGCCATGCCGAGCGCCGCCGAGATCGAGGTGCTGGAGTGTGCGGTACCAAATGCATCAAATTCGCTCTCGTCGCGTCTTGGAAAACCACTCAAGCCACCCAGCTGGCGCAGCGTGGCCATGCGATCGCGCCGCCCGGTGAGTATTTTGTGGGGATAGGTTTGATGGCCCACGTCCCAGACGATCCGATCAAACGGGGTATTGAACACATAGTGCAAAGCCACGGTCAGCTCAACCGTACCCAGATTGGAACTGAGGTGCCCCCCGGTTTTGGACACACTTTCCAACAGGTAGGCACGCAATTCGGTGGCCAAATGGCCCAGTTGCTCACGTTGCAAGTGCCGCAAATCCCCAGGTGACTGGATGGTTTGTAACAGGGAATAAGGGTTTGACATCAACATATGCTTAACTTTTAATAGCAAACACCGCTTTTTTTATAAGGGGTAGAGCCATTTGATATATAAATCCATGGCCAATGCCTAGTTCGAACGTTGTACCACCATGTCGGCCAACCCTTGCAAAATTCGGGTATTCGCCAGCCCCGTGTCCGCCAAGGCCTGCAATGCCTGGTCGTGTAGGGATTGGGCATACGCCCGCGCGCCATCCAACCCCATCAGGGACACATAGGTAGGTTTGTCGTGGTCGGCATCTTTGCCTGCTGTCTTACCTAGCGTGCTGGAATCGGCCACCACATCCAGAATATCGTCCACCACCTGAAAGGCTAAACCAACCGCTGCACCATAAGTCTGCAAGCCGGCATTGATTTGCGGGGTAGTTTTCACACAAGCGGTCCCCATCATGACGCTGGCTTGCAGCAACGCACCCGTTTTCAGGCGATGCATTTCCTGCAACTGGCTTTGAGTGAGCCTCAATCCCACGCTGGCCAAGTCGATCGCCTGGCCACCTGCCATACCGGTACAACCCGCAGCACGCGCGAGCAAGCGGCACAAGCGCGCTTGTTGGCAGGGCTCAATCAGTGTGCCGTCGGGTGTCAGCAGTTCAAACGCCAGCGCTTGCAGCGCATCTCCGGCCAACAAAGCGCTGGCCTCGCCAAATTTCACATGCACCGTGGGTTTACCCCGTCGCAGCACGTCGTTGTCCATGCAAGGCATGTCATCGTGCACCAATGAATAAGCATGGATCAGTTCGACGGCACAGGCTGCACGCAGGGCTGTGTCATCCGCTATCTGCCCGGCTTCTAAAGCATCGATCGCACCACAAGCAGCCGGCTCGCCACGCTCGTCAAGGTTTAAAGGCTTGTCCTTCAACACGGCGCGGACCGTTTCATACGCGGCCAATACCAGAAGTGGGCGCAAGCGTTTGCCACCATCGAGTACGGAATAGCGCATGGCCGCCATCAAGTCAGCCGGTGCACGGTGGCGCAAATCAGACGAGGCGTCAAAGCTGACCCATTGGTCTAGCGCGACCTCTACGGTCTCAAGCCGGGCGGTGATCCACGTCTTCAAATCCATCGACGCGGTGGGGTTCAATCTAGAATTCATGCTCTAAAGGTGGTGCCATCGAGCAATTTAACCTGGCCTTCAACCGTTTCAAGCCGTTCACGACAAAACGACAACAGTTCAGACCCCTGCTGGTACTTCGCCAGCAATTGCTCCAAAGGAAGGTCGCCAGACTCCAATCTGGCCACCAGTTGCTCCAATTCCTGCAACGCCACCTCGAAACTGGCGGGCACCGAACTGCGTTTGGACACTGTAGCCATAAATCCCTTGTTATTCCCTGAATCAAAGTGGGCATTTTAGACGCTGCAAAGCCCCATGGGTACAATCGAACCCGTTGTTCCAGCCCAGGCTGGGTTTTTTGTTTAGCGCCAAGCTTGTCCTTGGGCGCATCTCCCTGTGGGGAGTCTTTAGGTCAGGTCGCCCATGTCTGATTTAAGTCTTCAACTGCAGCAGGCCACCGGCCAACTACCAGTTCATTCTTATTTTGATGACGCGCTGTTCCAGCGCGAATTGCAAACCATTTTTCAGCGAGGTCCGCGCTATGTGGGTCACGCTGCAAGTGTGCCCCATGTAGGCGACTACATCACCCTGCCCCAAGAGGGTGAAGGGCGCGCGTTGTTGCGCACGCCCACAGGCATCGAATTGGTGTCCAATGTGTGTCGCCATCGCCAGGCCGTCATGCTCAAGGGGCGCGGCAACCTCAGCACCAACGGTGGCAACCTGGTTTGCCCGATCCACCGCTGGACCTACAGCAGTGGTGATCCTTCTGGCCAACAGCTGGCAGGCGAGCTCATTGGCGCACCCCACTTTCCCACCAATCCCTGCCTGAACCTTGGCAACTACCCGTTGCGCGAGTGGAACGGTCTGCTGTTTGAAGACAACGGACGCGATGTCGCCGCCGACCTGCAACACATGCAGGAGCACGCTGCATTGGATTTTTCCGGATTTGTGCTGGACAAGGTCGAACTGCACGAATGCAACT
>CAIOAQ010000045.1 GCA_903856025.1 uncultured beta proteobacterium | reverse complement strand
GATCTGGCATCAATGTCTTGGCTATAAATGGTATTTCTTCGTTGTCGTTTTTGATTCCGTTTATCGCACTATTTTCATCTTATTCTACTGGCAGCATTACATTTGGTGAGTTAATGAAAATATCTGCTATTTACTCCGGTTTCCAAATGAGTGCGCAATATGTTTTCAATACATATAGGGAGGCACTAAAGGGTGTATCCGCTCTACGAAGACTTCAAACCATGTAATACAGTGTTCGTGTTGGAACCCTCACAGATGTCAAGCTGATGATGCTTGACGATCTTTTGCACCGTAATAAGGGCTGTGAGGGGGGGGGGTGAAAAATAAAAACGCAATATATATCTTCTGTGCATCATGATTGAGGGTTTTCGTAGGCTTTGTAGGTACCCCCAAACTCATGCACACGCCATGATGAAAACGACTAAAGGAAACACCTTTGCACGGCGGTAACCGCACTTTGCGTGCAGTCTGAGTGTGGCATGCAATTCAGGATAAGTCTTTGCTATTTAAGTTGGTCGGCGGCCAAATGAAACAGTGCCTTTGAGAAGGCCAATACCGAAACCGATGGGCTCAAAAACTAAGTAGCCTTTCTTTCCGTCCTTCGAGGCCGGTCACTTTCTTCAAGCAGTCCTGCGACCATCCATCACGTTTCCCCCTTTGATCCGCGCTGGGTGCGCATGCTGGTGACAGGTCGTTGGCCTGAAAGCTGGCACCAGCGTAATTGAATAAAAATTTTTAATATAGTTATAATTTGTAACTTAATGTTATGCACAAAACATATCTGATTGAGGCGATATGGAAAAATACATTTCTACAGCCGGGGGGCGGATAACCTGCCTGCGCTGCACTGCTAAATCGACTCGAAGTGGCAATCAGTGCCGCAAACCTGCATTGAAAACAAGTCGGACAAACAAATGTCCCACACATGGAGGTCGAAATAAAGGGCCAGTTACCGAGGCAGGCAAGGCAAGGTCAGCGGCATCGCACATCAAGACGGGGCTCTACACCAAGGTGGCTATCAAGGAGCGTTCGCAAAAACTCGCTGAGCTACGCCAGCTTGCTGACTGTCTGTTGGTTTTAAAAATGACGGCGACAGTTGAGACTAGGGGGCGCAAGCCGTCAGGCTATGAGCCGCTGAGCACTATCAAAGATGTTTTGATGTTTGCGTTGGACAGAGAGTTGAACAGGGCCGGGGGCTCTGGCAAAGGCGTGCCGAAGAATTATTTCAATCAAGGCATGGACTGAAGTCGGTTTTTCAGTGACTTTCGAATTTTTAAAAAAACGCGTGAAATGTATCTCGTTGGTTGCGCTGGCGACTGGACGGCCTTTGCGGCCTTTAACGGTATGTAATTCACCCCCTTTAAATATTCAATTGAACTCAATCAAATTCTTGGAGACTGGAAAACAAATACAGCAAAGGCCGCAAAGGCCGTCGCAGGCCAAGCAACTCATACAAACTTAACCCGCCAAGTTTGAATGTCACCCACCTTTGATCCCTTCTCCAGCAAACGCCCTCCAGCAATTCGACCACGTCGATAACCCAAGAACTTACCAACACTCTTTGCGGACAAAGATTGCTTATCACTATTTGTAAACGCCCCCAGTGCTTCATATAGTTTTTTACCGTCGCAGATATCGTTAGCACCGGCCAATAGTTCTGCAACAGAAATGGCTTTTGTCCCGAACATCTTCTCCCATGCCGACAAAAACTCAGACAATACCTCTTGGTCAGGATCAACGGATTGATTGGCTTGAATGACATCCATCACGTCACCGAACATGCCCGGCTTTAGCTCACTGGCGTAGATGACTGCACGACGTACCCATGCATCCCAATCCTCAAAGCTGGCAAGGCGGCCAGTGATGTCAGTTGCGCAGCCATGGGTTAGATAGGCCCTGATAAGGGTCAAAGCTGCAGCCAGCATGTCAAGGCGATGGGTTCTGCAATACACATATGGGTCCAGATCAAAGGAGCGAGCAAATGGCTTTTCAGACTGGGGGTCAATCCTGCACACCAAAATTCGACGAGGCATCTCCCCTTTTAACGTGATGTTGTTGCCTGTCAAAATCATCATGAGTTTGTTTGGCACAGTGCTGCTGGCTGACTGGCCCAGAATTCGATCCGTTAAGGTTGGACTTGTCATGCATGAAGCCATTGCGGGGGAGTCGAAAGAGCCCACTACGTTGTCCCAGATCAGGACTCGCGCCCCATTGCGCAGAACTGTAAAAACACGTTTTCTAACTTCCTCGTCATCACGACCTGCCGTATGCGGCCAGACACTGGGGTCTGTACCTTGCACCAATACACCAACGCACCGTGCAAGCAATGTTTTGCCACTACCTTGGATCGGGGCGTCATAGGCAAAGCCGGGAGCAGACGGAAGACTAGCCCGCACCGCTGAAGTTAGCAAAGCCGCAAGATGTACAGCGCGGTCTAATGGTCCGCAAAAGGGAAAATCTACAAACGGTAGCCACAGTTGCTCTAAAGCGGCCAATGCTTGTTCTCGAGTTGGACAGGGAGGGACTATTTTCGGCGTGGCGATCGAGTCGAGCAACAGCAGTGTTTTGGGATCGTACCCCGGTGTGTTCAAAACTGTGCCGTCCGGGCGCAGTGTTGGTGCGGTAATCACTCCACTCAATTTTTTAAGGTGACGTTGTGATTTCAACGACAAAACGGTTTTACAAATTTGAACCGGTGGGTCACGCAAAACCTCTTCACCCCCACCATTCGGCAACCTTTTCATAAACCAGAATTGGGCTATGCCGCCCGCCTCGTAGCGCAAACTGTTTTCATCAAGTGGTAACAATGCGCCAGCTTGTCCAACACGAACCAGCTCTTCTCCGAAATCGAAAATATCCGATGAGCGGCGAAGAATAACTAACAAAGCATCCGTCGTGTCGCGGCCTTTACCCATGACTATTTCGATACGCGCCGGTTCACGGTGCAGCCGAAAATTTGCTCCCCCATGTGCAAAGCTGTTGAGGTTGGGTCGAGTGGCTAACAAATACAGCTTGCCAACCCACCGGCCACCGTCGTACTCTGGCTCCAATGGATCAAGTGTGATGCAACCATGGTATAGCTCGGGCTGGTTAAGTGCCTCGAGGACAGTGATTTCCTTTTTGGAGCCGTCAACGTCTTTGATAGTGATCAGCCAATCTCCCATCAGGTCACGGCTTTCAACAGCGCGGCGAGCCATCATCATGGCAACAAGCCCATCAATTTTCGTATGTCTGGCCATCAAGGCGTTACCCCTGCTGGTAACCCAAGCGCTTCTGGTTTGCTCTGCTTGGCCTTTAAGTTGATTCCTTGCGTTGGCTTGATTTGAAGCTGCGCGGTCTTTTTCATCTTGTGTCAGCTCTGGTATTGCCTTTCGTGTGTCCAACAAATTGAATACCGAGTCGTCAGCAAAAACCATCGGTTTCCCGCGACGCTGCTCAACCCCCGGTCCACATTTGGCTCCAGCAGCAAAATCAATCCGATTGGTTTGCCATACTGATCCATCGAATACGCTGCGTTTGAGCAGACTTCCAGAGCTGCTAATTTCATAACGCCCATGACCCAGTGACCAAAGTCTCTCATTTAGAGCTAAACCCGCACGTTCGATGTCCCTTGCGTCTTGGACAAACAGGTAGATACGTTGCCCTTTTAAACCGTTGATCTCTTCGTCATTTGCGTAAATGTGGCTTGATGTACTTGGCCACCAAACGAAGTTCGAGTCCTTGGAGTCCGGACAGGCATCCGACAACAGTTTTAGCAACTGCTCTTTACCTAGTGGCTCGGCCCCATCCTTCGGAGCGTCGTAATCGAGCATCATGATTCCCGGTCCCGACGGCCAAGCGAAAACCGAGTCAGTGCGCGGCAAAGCATCCGCAGGTCGGTCCTGCTTCTCCCAAACTTCTTCAGTTATCAAGCGGGCATCAGACGGTGGAATGCCGTAGGTCAAACATTGGTCGGTACCAAGGGACTCAAGCACGACTGCAAACTCATGAGCACTCTTTACTTCACGAATCTGCATACGCCCCTCATAGACACTTGCAGTCGTTTGCTTTAGCAACTTGCCATCAACCATTGAAAATTCTTTGGTCACGCAGGCTGGTTTTGTGGCGGTAATGATGCAGAAGCGTGGATTCATGATCAATACCCCCTCGAACGCAAGTAGTGTTGCAATTTGGCTTCTGCTGCTGCCTTGGCTTCAGGCAGTGAGCGATAAGTGCCTTCAGCAAATACACCATCAGCCAATGCCCAGAAGGTGCCATCCCGCTTTCGACCAACAGATATTGGTTTACCTTGAATCCGCCTCCAGTGGTTGCCCTTGGACGAGGTTGACCAGTTCGTGTCTTGATTTGAATTCATGAGTCGTTCCTTTCGCCATTAACGGCATATATCAACGACTCAAATATCGATCCAACTCCATCCCCCCCCACAACCGAATAACTTCCCCCATTTTGGGGGAGCATCATTTATCAATGATATTTTTATTACTTCGCAACCTTTCCCATGCCTTCTCAAAAGTGGTTGAACCTTCAAACAATTTTTGAGCAGCAAGGAAATGCCTAACTTTAGACTTTGCACCAGATGTGCCGCCTTTATTTATTGGCATGGCTTTTGGGTCAAATCCAAGAAGATGGATTGCGTTGAGTATCGTTACCTCTTGTTCGTACCCACGACTCGAATGCTTACCCGGAACATTTTTTATGCTAGGTGTCCACTGTTGAAAATATCCCTTGGACTTCAGCCATTTATTGACATCTTGGACTATCACATAAGGCTTATTAATTCCCATGAAATCCATGTTTCCAAGCGGTTTGGAGATGGGGTTGCCGTTAACGCTTCGCGCTACGATTTGCCCTGACAACAAAGCCATCCATAACTCGGCTGCAAGCCTCGTATAAATTTTATTCAAAACTTCATCTTCTTTTTTCCATTGACTTACATCCCAATTTGGATCTTCAATGTTTAAAGCGTGTTCAAGTTCTTTAATAGTGACTTCAGGATCAATTCCGTCTGCTAAAGCCAAGTCCCAACACACTTCAGACCAATGGTAGACCGGTATGTTTGCCATCTCATATTCCTCATGAAACAACTATTTAACCGCAACACCCCCACCCCTTGTCAAATCGCGCCCAACCCAGACCCACCTTGGGGGCACAGGAAATAATAGGCACTGGTCATAGGGCTAACATATCAACAGTGTTTTACTCAAATAAGGTGGTGTCTTTTTCATCCTCCAACAAAAAGTTCCTGAAATGGAGCGGTTTTTTAACACCACACCCATAAATTCAACCGAGTTTTTGCGCCAATTCAGATGCGGATGGTCGATAGTATTGTTTCAAAACCATCAAACTCTTGTGCCCACTCACCGCAGCAAGCTCGATGACATTGGGCAGCTTCAGCGCCATCTGTGTTATGGCAGTTCGTCGCAAGTCGTGAAACCGAACATCATCCAGCCCAGCCCGGCGCATGCCTCGTTTAAACGCTGCATCCAGCGTACAGAATTTAACCGGGATCACAAAGCCACTGATGTGTCTTGGCAACCCAGCCAGCACACCCACCGCCACAGATGACAGCGGAACAGTCCGTGAATCCCCGTTTTTAGTATCGGGTAGGAAAGCCGTCCTGCCCTGCAAATCCACATGCTCCCACTTCAGCGACAACAACTCACCCCGGCGCATTGCGGTAGCCAGTGCAAGCTGCACAGCAGGCTTTGTCCAATGACTCCTTCTCCCTGTTGGTTCAAGAGCTTGTAGCAGCATTTCGACTTCGTTGTCGGTTAACACCCGCCCACGTGATGGAGGGCTTTGTGGCTTACGCACCATCTGAACAGGATTCGGTACATTGATCCCCCACTCTCTGCGTGCATGGTTGATGATGGAAGAAAGGTACGCCAGTTCACGGATGACTGTTCCCCCGCTGACCACCTTGAGTCGATCGTCCCGGTAGGCTGCGATTCTGGATGCGCTAAGGTTTGCCATGCTCCAACTTGCGATGGGTCTGCGCATGATGGCTTTGAGCCTTATGGTGTCTGCCGTTGCGCCCTTCATGGTCGGCGTCACCTCAACCAGATACCTTGCAATCAAATCACCCAAGGAGGTGCGCTGGGCCTCACTGACACTGACAAATTGACCTTTGTCTATATTGGACTCCACTGATCGTGCCCATTTCTCTGCATCGACCTTAGCATCAAAGGTTTTTGCTTGGTCGGGATACCCATCCCGGATTACACGTGCCTGCCACTTACCGCTACGCTGCCTAAAAGAAGCCATAACCTGTTCCTCCGTTGGACAGGATTTGGACAAACGAAGTTTTTCCGTGCTACTAGGCTGTTGATTTGTTAGTGGTCACTTCTCGACCGCCCAATGCCCCGACTTGCCGCCTTGCTTTTCTAAAAGCTTCACGCCGGTGATCGTCATGCCGCGATCCGCGGCTTTGCACATATCGT
>CAIOAQ010000044.1 GCA_903856025.1 uncultured beta proteobacterium | reverse complement strand
GCAGATTCAAGTGCAATTGGGTGGTTCGCGACAAGCTGTGTGGCTTCCAGTTATGGAAAAAGCATTAACGGACGAACTGGGCGGCGGTACAGGAAAGACAAGGCTGACTTTGTCAGGTCTTTATACCGATGGAGTCTTTGGCAGCAAGGTCAGTCCAGGCGATGTTTTTGAAGTTGAACGACTGGGTACCACGCCCCGCTCTGCGTACCGGATTCAGGTGTGTGGTCCTGCTGAGAAGTTGGGAGATAAACCTATCCCCACCCCCTCGTTGATGAACTTGTTGAGCCATGCGCTGGGCAGCAAGATGCCCGCGATGGTTTACGCCCCCCGAAGTTTTGCGGGAAGTGTGAACGATTTGATTGGCGATAAAAACAATTTCGCAGGAGGAGTGCAGTGGAATCTGCCACCCGAAGAGAAACTGTTGTGCGTCCAACCAGTGGAGCGCGTGGGCGCGGGGGAAGACCAGTGTAAAGACAACAAGTGTGAGCGCACCTTAACTGCGCGCTACACCTTGCGTGTCAAAGCGGGTGCGGAGATTTTGACGCGCTCCGGATTTGAATCCCAGTTCAAAAGCACGGACTTCAATAAACAAAACACTCCAGATAAAGAGATTCAGCAACTGATCGATGCCGACCTAATTGATGTCGCGCAGTCGCTGCTTGAGAAGGCTGCTGATCAGCTCAAGTTTGCCAGCCCATGATTTTTCGTTCTTCCCTTAACCCTTGTCAAAGAAAGACATGCATGCGTAATTTTTCAAAAACAAAATCCTACATCGCGCTATTGTCCCTGGGCGTCGCCCTATCCGCGCCCTCAGCCATGGCCTTTGGTCTTGGCGACTTAGTGGGCGGTAGCAAATCAGCTGGTGGCGATCCAGATGCCTTCATCAAAACTGCGCAAGAGGCGGATGTGCTCATGAACAATTCGGTGGGTAGTTTGTTCAAGGCACTCGCCTCCAAGGAAGACCTAGCAAAAGTTGAAGAAAGACAAAAGACTGCTAACGCTGCGACGGATCCCAAAGAAAAAGCGGCAATGCAGTCAGAAGTTTTTAAGAGCGAGTTGGCCGCCGTCGAACAGGCTAAAGCCAACAAATCCTTTGATAGCGACATCGCCAAACTGGACACTGCTAAGAAGGCAAATCTGGGTGCGTCTGCCTTTAATTTCATGCTTGCTTTGCTGAAAGACAAAGACTTGATCGGTCAAGCGCAAGGTTTGGTCACCAGCCTGTCGTCCAATCCCATGAATATTGGCAAGTTGGGTGCGATCAAGGACGCGTCGGGCAATCTGTCCAGTCAAATGGCCGCTGCATCGAAAGTGGCTGGCATGATGCCAGGTATTTTTAAGGTGGTGAAAATGGAAGCTCCGACGAAATCAGATCAAAAACCGATGGAAACGAAAGACACTGGCGGCAAAGAGTAGTTCTGTTATTCATTGCAGGTTAATGCGACCTGCCATGGACTATGTCGAATTTGGTTAGTCGAAGATGATCAGACATCAAAAGTGTGTCTGATGCGGGGGATGACGGCCTGCACACCGGTGTACTCAACACCATAGACAACATCTTCCGACCATTGGTGGCCATAGGTTACAAGCTGGATGCGCTGTTAGGGTTGAAGTAACAATGCGCTTGGTGGCCGAACTGCTTGTCAAATTTTTGAAGCGCTTTTGGGCACTTATCTTGCTGCTTATTCTTCTTGACTGGCTTTAGCAAAGCCGGTCAAGAAGTGGAAAGCAATGCGCCGGGCGTAGCTGGAATTCAAGCCGTTGACACTGCTTTAGCCCCCCGTATGCACAGAATTCTGC
>CAIOAQ010000043.1 GCA_903856025.1 uncultured beta proteobacterium | reverse complement strand
CGTTTCCTTTTCATTAAGCGAATCGGAAGTAACTTGCGTTCCATATTCCTGAAATTCACTGACTTTTATGTCAGTGGTACTACTCAGCGTTTCCAAACGTTGTCCGCTGCTGAGCATCAAAAAACGTCCCTGTGCCAGGCTCTCAATGCGGCCGCTTCGCGAAGAAGTGACAGTTTCTTTGCCACCCTCGTTGGTTGCAATAAATACGTTTGCGCCGGCATGCAACGCAGAGTTGTTTTTTTCGACAAAAAACACGCGCGTTCCATTGGCCGATTCCTGAAACTGACCAGGTTCAACCCGGTCAAGATCCCCACGTCTTTCATATTGATTTTTTAGATCGTCAATGCGCTGATTAGTCCAGGGCAAAACGAACAAGGCGAGCGTTGCAATCACTGCAAATATGGGCCATGAAAATTTGAACAACGGCGCCAGCAGTGAAGTCAGCCCCCGTCCGCTGCAAAACCAGATGACCATTTCGCTCTCGCGATACATGCGGGACAACGTACCAATGATGGCGATGAAAAGACTCATGCTTAGCAACGTAGGCATGTAGGCGAGCACGGTATAACCCATGACCAGTGTCACGTCAGAAGGATCAAAACTGCCGCGAGAGGCCTGACCCAAAGTTCGGATCAGTGTCATGGTCATTACAACGGTGACCAATACAACCAGAGTGGCTCCAAAACTGCGAGACAGTTCTTTACGTAGGGAGGATTGGAATAACATTACGGTAAAGGAAGCCGCTAATTATGAACTTTGAATTGAAATTATTTATCCCAACTGCCGCGACACAAGAAAAATGTGACGCGTCAGTTGTTTTTGTCACCAATTCGTTTAAGGCTGGCAAGGATGCCCTTTCGGTGTTGGTAGCTAAGGCGTTGAAATCAGGTGATTTGCTGACCAAAGCTGGGCAGATTTTGGATATTTATCGGCCACCAGTTTTTTTGACGACTCGTGTCGTATTGGTGCACATCGGCGATGGAACCACTACAGATATTCGCAAAGGTGTGGCAGCAGTTTACTCGGTAGTCAAGGCAGCGCGCGTTCGACATCTAGTTATTAGTCTTTTTTTGCAGCCTGCGCCGCAAGCGCTTCGTGTGTTGGTGACAGCGCTTGCAGATGCGAGTTATACGTACACCACCACAAAATCCGACAAGCAGGGGAGATTACTTGAAAAAATTGCCATTGCCGTACCAGATGAAAAGCCGTTGGCTGAGTGTTTTAGACGTGCAGCGGCAGTGGTGAGCGGTATTGAATTGGCCAAAGAGTGGGGCAATCGACCTGCGAATTTCGCGACCCCTACCCATTTGGCAGCGGGTGCCAAGGCACTTTCTAAGTTTGCGCGCATCAAGGTAGATGTATTGGGACCAAAAGATGTGGCAAAACTTGGCATGGGGGCTTTTGAAGCGGTGGCAAAAGGTGCAGACGAACCCTTACGTTTTATCGTGTTGAAGTACGCAGGGTCGGCTAAGGAGAAAGCACCAGTTGTTTTGGTGGGTAAAGGTATTACTTTTGACAGTGGTGGTATTTCCATCAAGCCAGCCGCTGAGATGGATGAGATGAAATTTGACATGTGTGGTGCTGCTAGCGTGTTGGGAGTTTTTCGCGTGTTGGCTGAACTTCAGCCCGATATCAACGTGGTAGGGGTGATTGCATCATGCGAGAATTTATTAAGCGGTCGTTCTGTGAAGCCTGGTGATGTGGTGACCAGCATGAGTGGCCAGACCATTGAGGTGCTCAATACGGATGCGGAAGGGCGTTTGGTGTTGTGTGACGCGTTGACTTATGTTGAGCGCTTTAAACCCGCCGTGGTACTTGATATTGCGACACTGACCGGCGCGTGTGTGATCGCATTGGGAGGTGTTCGTAGTGGATGTTTCACCTCTGACGAACAACTTTCTGAGGCACTTCTTTCTGCTGGAGAATCAGCGCAGGATCTGTGCTGGAGCATGCCGCTGGATGATGAATACGCTGATGGTCTAAAAACCAGCTTTGCTGATGTGGCCAACGTTGCGGGCCGTGCTGGGGGGGCCATTACTGCGGCTAAATTTTTGCAGCGCTTTACCTCAAAATACCGCTGGGCGCATTTGGACATTGCGGGAACTGCTTGGAAATCCGGCGCTGCCAAAGGTGCAACGGGCCGTCCAGTAGGATTGTTGATGGATTATTTGCTCAATCAAGGTGTCAAAGGAGGCGTTGCTTGACTGAGGTTGCCTTTCACTTTAATGTTGCGAACCAATCCGCATACATCTGTCGCTTGCTTCGCAAAGCGTTTGTAAACGGTGCCAAAGTGGTGGTGGTGGGCCCCAAAGGCTTACTAGACGAGCTGAACTCCGTTTTGTGGACGTTCTCCCCAACGGATTTTTTGCCTCATTGTGCTTCAGATGATGATCCTGACATGGTCCAAAAGTCCCCAATTGTGTTGTTGTCTTCTGTGTGCACCGTCCCGTTGGTGGGTGATACCTTGCTCAATCTTAGTGAAATTGTTCCAGAGGGCTTCGAGAGATATGCACGACTGATTGAAGTGGTAACACTTGATGACGACGACAGACACAAGGCACGGGGTCGATGGAGGCGTTATGCCGAGATGGGAATTTCGCTTGTGCGCCACGAAGCTCAAGGTGCGGCGACATGAACTCCTTGGACAAGCCACTCCCTCGATTTGTGCCAACTTTGACGGAAATAGTGGAGCCTAATGGCATGAGCTTTATTCCTGTTCAGTCGTCGGATGATATGCAGCAGCTGGTGCGGGCAGTACAGCAGCAGGTACAGCCAGTCATTGCACAAATGTTGAAGGAAGAATTTGATCGCTTGGTTCAAAGTGTTTTGGCTGAGCAATGGTCTGAAATGGCTGTTCGACTGAAGTTGGAAATTGACAAGTGTGTGCATTCGTCGGTCGTTGAAGTTTGCAACAACAAAGGTCCTAAATCGATTGATAAATAGCAACTATTCGTTGTGCTTATGCAACTAATGTTGGTGGCAACCCTAGCATTTCATTGGAAATTTTGCGGTATATTGGGGCTCTTGGTTTTTTATCCCATCACTTGGAGTTTTTATGCAATTTAAAGTTACCGGTACGTTGACCCTGGTTGCTGCAGCCGTTTTACTGGCAGCTTGCGGTAAGAAAGAAGAAGCCGCGCCTGTTGCTGCCCCTGCTGCGCCCGTTGCAGCTGCCGCTTCAGTCATCAAAATTGGTCATGTGGGCCCTACAAGTGGCGCGATTGCGCACTTGGGTAAAGACAATGAAAACGGTGCCCGCTTGGCGATCGAAGAGCTCAATGCCGGTGGTGTCACCATTGGTGGGAAAAAAGTAACTTTGGAGTTGATGGCAGAAGACGATGCTGCTGATCCAAAACAAGGTACTGCCGTTGCACAAAAGCTAGTTGATGCTAAGGTGGCTGGTGTGGTGGGTCACCTGAATTCTGGCACGACCATTCCTGCTTCCAAGATTTACAGTGACGCTGGCATTCCTCAGATTTCGCCATCGGCAACTAACCCCAAATACACACGTCAAGGCTTTAAGACCACGTTCCGCATGGTGGCCGATGACACCCAATTGGGCGGTACTTTGGGTAAATACGCTGTGACCACCCTCAAAGGCAAAAGCATTGCCGTGATCGATGACCGTACTGCCTATGGCCAAGGCGTTGCAGAAGAATTCAGCAAAGCTGTTGAAGCTGCTGGTGGCAAAGTGGTTGCCAAAGAGTTCACCACCGACAAAGCCACGGACTTCACCTCTATCCTGACCACCATTAAAGGCAAGAAGCCTGATGTGGTGTTCTTCGGTGGTATGGATGCCGTTGCTGGCCCGATGCTCAAACAAATGAAATCATTGGCGATCAAAGCCAAGTTCATGGGTGGTGATGGCATCTGCTCCACGGAGTTGGTCAAACTTGCTGGTGATGCCATCACTGATGATCAAGTTTTCTGTGCTGAAGCCGGTGGTGTTGAGGGTGAAGCTAAAGCTGGCATGGAAGAGTTCAAAACTAAGTTCAAGGCGAAGTACAACGCCGATGTCCAAGTTTATGCTCCATACGTCTATGATGCAGTGAAGATCATGGTTGCTGCCATGGTCAAAGCTGATTCTGCAGACCCTGCCAAGTATTTGCCAGTGTTGGCAGCTACCGCTGACTACAAAGGTGTGACTGGCCCAGTGTCATTTGACGAACGTGGCGATATCAAAAACGGTGCGTTGACTCTGAAGACCATCCGTGCTGGCCAATTGACTACGCTTGCTGTTATTCGTTAAATATTCATGGAGTTGCCTAGGCGACTAGATCGAATCGATCGTTAGGCAGGGGATGCACAGTTAAATGTGCATCCCTTTTTTGTTGCTAGATAGTCAATTCAGACAAATTCCAGCCTGTGCTCGGTTAAACTAGAGAGCTTGCGGAGCGGTGGATGAGCGGTTTAAGTCACACGCCT
>CAIOAQ010000042.1 GCA_903856025.1 uncultured beta proteobacterium | reverse complement strand
GATTCGATCTCGCTGCCGTAGGCCACCAAACCTTCGTCATGCCCCGCCATGACGAACAGCACCGGCAAGTGGCGTTGATCCATCACCAGTCGTGTTACCGCCTGTGCCATGTCTGGGGTGCCGTAAGCGATTTCTGCTGACGTGCACGGCACGTTTTGTCCCCGCATGACATCAAAGAGTTGCCGACTATGGACATGCATGACGCATTGGACCTCTGCTGCAGCGGCGTAGATGGCCCCGTGGGTCATGGATTCAGAGGACGCATCCAAGGCACCACAGGAAATGACACTGTTGTGTGCCATTGAAAACGACTCCACCAGGCAGTATTGGTCAGCGCGCAGTTGTCGTGCCGCTCCGGTCGCGCTGCCGGTAATCAAAAACTGATTTTTGATGGTTCGAACACTGAGGTTTCCATACCCAATGCCGTTCGGGTATGCGCCAATCAGGCTGAGATCAAACAGCACGGTGCGTGCATGGTTGAGTCGTTCAAGTTGGTCGGTGAAACAAACGACACCGTCTTTTCGTAGGCTTTGGTACTTGATGACACCGTCATCTTGTGGCGTGGTCATGAGACGTTTCTTTTGGAAAAAGGGCAGCAATGGCTGTCTCGTTGGCATCGCAAACACCACGCTCGCAAATGAGCTTGGTGATTAACCGCGCCGGCGTGACATCAAATCCCCAGTTGCGAGCTGGAGTGCTGTCTGGACAAATTTGAACCGATTCAACCGCCCCGCATGAATTTTTTCCTGTCATGAAACGCACTTCTTCGGCACCACGTTCCTCGATAGGAATACCTGCGACACCGTCAGTCAGTGTGAAGTCAAAAGTGGACGATGGAAGTGCGACATACATGGGAATATCGTTGTCCCTAGCAGCCAATGCTTTGAGGTAGGTTCCAATTTTATTGGCCACGTCACCGCAACGCGTCACGCGGTCTGTGCCTGTGATGACCATATCAACCATACCGTGCTGCATCAAATGGCCACCTGCGTTGTCGGCAATCAACGTGTGGGGGACGCCGTGCTGTCCCAATTCCCAAGCGGTCAGGCTGGCTCCCTGATTGCGAGGACGGGTTTCATCCACCCACACATGTACGGGTATGCCTGCATCGTGCGCGGCGTAAATGGGCGCAGTGGCCGATCCAAAATCAACAAACGCCAGCCAACCCGCATTGCAATGGGTCAGGATGTTGACCGTTTCCCCGGGTTTGGTGTTGGCGATGGCCGCAATCAGTGCCTTGCCATGTTCACCCAGGCGTTGGCAATATTCGGCGTCTTCATCGGCAATTGCGACTGCGGTCGCTTTGGCCAGACTTCGTTTCTCATCTGACGTCAAGCCCGTGTTCATGGCTGCCAGCACGCGGTCTACTGCCCAAGCCAGGTTTGCTGCCGTTGGTCGGGTTGCTTTGAGGCTGGCGGCCGCTAACTGTAAGGTGTTGTTGAAGTCGCGATCCGGGGCGTGTAAAGCAGCCAGATACATGCCGTAAGCTGCGCTTGCACCAATCAGGCCAGCGCCACGAACGGTCATGTTTTTGATGGCTGTGCAGACATCACTTACATCGACCAGATTGGTGACCTTGAAATCGTGTGGCAATGCGAGTTGATCTATCACCTGAACCACTTGGCTGTCATCTGGCTTGAGCCAAATGGTTCGGTAGTGTTTACCGCTAACTTTCATTTATTGTCGATACCTCAATTTTAAAAATCACGTCAGCCAGCCACGCTTTCTGAAGTACCACATGGGCACCATCGCACTGGCGACCATCAACACCAGTGCAAATGGGTAGCCCCAACTTTTAGAGAGTTCCGGCATGTACTGAAAATTCATGCCGTAAATGCTGGCAATGAGCGTGGGTGGCAGCAAGGCGACACTTGCCACGGAGAAAATTTTAATAATTTTGTTCTGATTGATGTTGATGAACCCCACCGTTGCATCCATCAAAAAATTGATTTTGTCGAACAAAAAAGCCGTATGTGAATCCAGTGAGTCAATGTCCCGCAGGATCTGTCGCGCCTCCTCAAATTGGTCGCTGTTGAGCATCTTGGTGCGCATCATGAAACTCACTGCACGCCGGGTGTCCATTGCATTGCGTCGAATACGACCACTCATGTCTTCGTGGCGTGCAATGGCACCAAGTACTTCGCCCGCCAACGCGTCCGTCACATCACCCGAGAGTACTTTGGCGCTGGCCTTTTCCAATTCATCGTAAATTTCTTCGAGCGTGTCAGCTGAGTATTCTGCGTCGGCATCAAAAAGCTTGAGCAACACCTCCTTGGCATCCTCAATCAGCCCCGGTGCACGTCGGGCACGCATGCGCAGCAGGCGGAATACAGGAACATCTTCATCATGAATTGAAAACAAAACGCCCAGGCTTTTAAGGTCGGCGTTTTCCATGTTCAAGATGAACGCGACGCGCACGGTATGAGGATCATCTTCGTCCGCCACCAAAAAGTCACTGCGGATGTGCAACTCGCCGTTGTCTTCCTTGTAAAAACGCGCCGACTCTTCAATGTCTTCGTCCATCGCGTCTTCGGGGATAGACAGTCCATAGTACTGTTTGATCCAGCGTTTTTCTTCTAGCGTGGGTGATTCAAGATCAACCCATATAGGCTGAAATCGCGACAGTTCTTCCAAGGATTCAATTTCTTCTTGGAAAAGACGACCGTTGGCGAGGGTAAAGATGTTGAGCATGGACTCACTCCCAATTGAGGTTTGGCATCTGGCGGTGAAGTACGTTGCAGGCTTTCAACCCCCTGATGCGGTTCCGGGAGATGAAAGCTACCGACTGGGGTAGCTTTCCAAAATTTAATATCCTTTAATGATCTCTTAAGATTATCGCATCGCTCCCTTGTGCCAACCATGTGGTCCTCCCCCAAGACCTGACGTTGCTGCATTGCATCAATAAAAATCATTGCAATAAGGTTGAAGCACAGGCATAGTGACCCCATGTGCGCATGGATTTGATTTTTCCGGTTGCCAGCCTTCGGCTGGTAACTATTTCACGTTGAGACCTTTAGGAGGCTTTTTATGAACTTGACGATCAGTGGTCACCATCTAGAAGTTACACCAGCGTTGCGCAGCTACGTCACGACCAAGCTCGATCGAATCAAGCGACACTTTGACCAAGTGGTGGATGTCAGGGTGTTGCTCACATTGGAAAATTTGAAAGAAAAAGAGCGTCGACAAAAAGCAGAATGCAATATTCACATCAAGGGAATCGAATTATTTGCCGAAAGTGCACACACAGACCTGTACGCAGCAGTGGATGAATTGGTGGATAAACTTGATCGACAGGTGGTGCGTCACAAAGATCGTTTGCAATCTCACCACCATGATGCCGCGAAGCGCCTGATGTAATTTAAACTCCGGCAAGCCGCCCGCTGGTGCGAGCGGCTATTTTTTTGCGCCCAAACGTTGGAGCGCAGCATTGAAGAACAACTATGAACCGACTTGCATCTATTCTTTCTCCGGCGCAGGTACTTGTGCAGGTGGATGTTTCCAGCAAAAAAAGGGCTTTTGAAGAGGCTGGTTTGTTATTTGAGAATCTTCAGGGGCTCAGTCGGGCCTTGGTCACGGACAGTCTTTTTTCGCGTGAACGACTGGGTTCGACGGGTTTGGGTCATGGCGTGGCTATTCCGCATGGGCGCATCAAGGGGCTGAAGTCCCCTCTAGCCGCCGTTTTTCAGTTGGCCAAGCCGATTGGGTTTGAAGCACCCGATGAGCAGCCAGTGGCGTTGTTGATTTTTTTGCTTGTTCCTGAAGCGGCAACCCAAAAACACCTGGAAATTCTCTCTGAAATTGCGGAAATACTCAGTGATGCCGAGTTGCGCCTCAAGTTGACCTCGTGTACTGACGCTGTGCAGTTGCACCAACTGATTTCCAACTGGAAGTCGGATCAGGTGGCGTGAGTCGCATATAAACATTTCAAACCGGATTTTCGCTGTGAAACCCAATGTCATCAGTGCTGACGTGCTATTTGAGGCCTTTCGCGGCAATTTGCGCTGGGAATGGGTGGCCGGTCTAGGCGCTTCGGAGCGACGTTTCGACGAGGTTGCCGTGAGGGCAGCCCGGTCGGGTGCAGATTTGGTAGGCTATTTAAATTACATTCATCCCTATCGTGTGCAGATTTTGGGTGAACGTGAGGTGGCATACCTCACCAACGCGACGGTCGAAGACTGTTCGCGACGTATTGCGCGTATCGTCACGCTGGAACCGCCAGTGTTGATACTTGCCGATGGGCAGACGGCGCCAGACTCGCTTTTGTCCATGTGTGAGCGGGCTCAAATCCCCATGTTCGCCACTGAAGGTTCATCTGCCTTTGTCATTGATGTTTTACGCGCTTATTTATCCAAACATTTCGCAGACCGTTGCACCATGCACGGTGTGTTCATGGATATTTTGGGCCTGGGCGTACTGATCACTGGAGAGTCTGGTCTGGGTAAAAGCGAGCTGGGGCTGGAGTTGATCTCGCGTGGTAACGGTCTGGTTGCTGATGATGCAGTTGACTTGTACCGCATCAATCAAGACACGATAGAAGGCCGGTGCCCTGAATTGCTGCTCAATTTGCTCGAGGTGCGTGGCATTGGTCTGCTGGACATTCGTTGCATTTTTGGTGAAACCGCGGTGCGGCGCAAAAAGCGCTTGCAACTCATGGTGCATCTGGTACGACGCGAAACCATGGAACGCGAGTATGAGCGCATTCCGTACGAACCGTTGACCCAGGATGTGCTGGATGTGCCGGTGCGCAAAGTGGTGATTCAAGTGGTGGCTGGTCGCAATATCGCGGTGCTGGTTGAGGCGGCGGTACGCAACACCATCTTGCAAATCCGTGGTGTGGATACCTACAAAGAATTTGTTGAACGCCATCGCAAAGCGATGAACGACGCCAGCTAATCTGCTGGCGGTCGGTGGGCACAGGTGCTGCGTGTGCAGTGCGCATAGAGGCTCAATGCGTGGTCCGCAATGGCAAACCCCTTGATCTTGGCGACGGTGTGTTGGCGTTGCTCAATTTCCGCATCAAAAAACTCTTCAACCCTGCCGCAGTCCAAACACACCAAATGGTCGTGGTGCTGGCCTTCGTTGAGTTCATAAACGGCCTTTCCACTTTCAAAATGGCTGCGCACCAAAATGTCGGCCTGTTCGAACTGTGCCAGCACACGGTAGACCGTGGCCAATCCGACATCTGAGCGTTCTTGTAGCAACACCCTGAACACATCTTCTGCAGTCATGTGACGCTGTTGGCCATGCTGAAAAATCTCCAAAATCTTCAGTCTTGGCAATGTGGCCTTGAGCCCCGTGCTTTTGAGTTCATCAATCTTGGTCATAAGGCTTCCTCAAGGTTTTCATGCGGTTTTGTCGAACATAACTGGCGTTGAGGCTACCAGTACAATGTTCAGCTCCTATTGTCACTTGAATTGCCCATGTTTGATTCTCTCGCTCGTCGCGTCTGGTTGAGTTCAATTGGCGCATTGCTGATCCTGTCGGCTGGTTGTAGCAGCGTCGACGGTGCCAGCAACCGTTTGGTGAATAAGATCACGCCTTACAAAATAGACATTGTGCAAGGCAATTTTGTCTCGCGTGAACAAGCTGCCGCGCTCAAAGAAGGCATGAGCCGCGTGCAAGTTCGCGAGATTCTGGGCTCCCCCCTGCTCGCAAGTATTTTTCATGCGGATCGCTGGGACTATTTGTTCACTTTCAAGCGTCAAGGTGCAGAGCCGCAAGCGCGCCGGGTCACGGTCTATTTCAAGGACGACGTGGTGCTCAAGGTGCAGGCGGATGCCTTGCCCAGTGAAGTTGAGTTTGTTGCCTCGCTGGATTCAGGCCGATCGACCGGGAAAGTTCCGCTTCTGGAAATGAGCGAAGAGAGTTTGAAAGCCACTGCAGCGCCACCCAAACCGGTTGAATCCAAACCTCTGCCGCCTTTGCCTGCGAGCTATCCGCCACTTGAAGTCGGCTCCAACTGATCTGGTAAGCGCGCATGACAGGTTCAAAATTCCACCAAATCTGCGGGGCCGGTGCCAGCGGGCGCATGGGGCGCATGCTCATTGAAGCCGTCTCCCAATCACAAGACTGTCAACTCAGTGGTGCGTTGGATGTGCCTGCAAGTCCGGCGCTTGGTTCCGACCCGGCGGCTTTTTTGGGGCGCAGCAGTGGTTGCGTGATCCAGTCCGACTTGCACGCTGGCCTGCAAGCTTCGCAGACCTTGATTGACTTCACCCGCCCCGAGGGCACGCTGGCGCACTTGCAGGTATGTCGTGAACTGGGTGTGAACGCCGTCATTGGCACCACGGGCTTCTCTGACGCGCAAAAGCTGCAAATTGCCGAGATTGCCAAAGACATGGCCATCGTCATGGCGCCCAACATGAGTGTGGGTGTTAATGTCACGCTGAAATTGCTGGAAATGGCGGCCAAGGCCCTCAACACCGGGTATGACATTGAAATCATCGAAGCGCATCACCGCCACAAAGTCGATGCACCCTCCGGCACGGCTTTGAAAATGGGTGAGGTGATCGCCACCGCGTTGGGGCGTGATTTGAAAGATTGTGCGGTCTATGCGCGCGAAGGCGTGACCGGCGAGCGAGACCCGTCCAGCATCGGTTTTGCCACCATCCGAGGCGGCGACATCGTGGGCGACCATACCGTGTTGTTCGCAGGTACCGGTGAGCGCATTGAAATCAGCCACAAATCAGGCAGCCGCGTGTCCTATGCCGAGGGAAGTTTACGGGCGGTGCGGTTTCTTCAAGGGCGCAAGAGTGGACTGTTTGACATGGCTGACGTGCTCAGCCTGAAATGAACCTGGCCCAGTTTTTTTTGCAGGGCGATGCGCTGACCCGCACGGTGGCCTTGATGCTGTTGGCCATGTCCGTCGCCAGTTGGGTCGTCATTTTGTGGAAAACCTGGTTGTTGCAGCGTGTACGTGCAGACGTGGCGCGCAGCGTGGCAGTTTTTTGGCAATCTGCTTCGGTGGCAGAAGCTTTGCAAAAAATAGTAACTTTTGACCGTGAAGCCCTCGTCATTCCTATGGTTGAAGCTCTTAAATTTGAAGCAAATGGTGGCTTGGCAAGTGCCGGTGATCAAGCACAACGGCTCACACGGGTGTTGCGCAATGCCCTGCAAATGGCATTGACCAAGCTGCAGCACGGTCAAGTTTTGCTGGCTACTGTGGGTGCAACGGCCCCGTTTGTCGGTTTGCTGGGTACGGTTTGGGGCATCTACCATGCGTTGATTGGCATGGCCGGTGCGGGTCAAATCACCATTGACAAAATTTCTGGCCCCGTGGGGGAGTCCCTCATCATGACCGCTGCCGGTTTGATGGTGGCCATTCCGGCGGTGATGGCGTTCAACGTGCTGGGTCGCATGGTGAACCGGATTGAAGCTGAGCTGGATGGTTTTGCCTGTGACTTGCGTGAGCTGGGCAGCGCAAGTCCGGTTAAATAGCTTTTTCAGGGTTGAATATGTCCTTTGGTCGTCTGGATCGCAGCGCGGGATCACCGCCCATGAGCGACATCAACATGACCCCCTTGATCGACGTGATGCTGGTGTTGGTGGTGATCTTCATCCTCACCGCGCCGCTGTTGGTCAGTTCCATCAAGCTTGATTTGCCCCAGACCGATGCAGCCAAAGCAGGCGATGCACCCCAATCTGTCACCGTGGTGGTGGACGCGGCAGGACAAACCTATTTGAAGGACCAACCCGTTGCCATGGACGAACTGGCGCGCCAACTGAACCTTTTCGCCCAGCGCAATGCGCAAACTGAAGTGCAGCTGCGCGCAGACAAAACCGTACCTTATGGCCGCATTGTGGAGGTGATGGGCGCGGCGCAGCGGGCGGGATTGAGCCGCATTGGATTTGTGGCTGATACGTCTGCGCCGAACCCGGACCGGACCGGTTCGGATGCCGCAGGTGCCAAACCCTAAAATTACGCCTTATTTCACGCTAAAGCGGCTTCACAGGCCCATTCTCAGATTGCCATGCAAGATAAATACAACCACCTTGACGTAGAACCCGCCGCCCAAGCCCACTGGACCGCACTGGATGCGTACCGCGTGAGCGAAAACGCCAAGGATGTCAACGGCAAGCCGAAGAAAAAGTTCTACGCCTGCTCCATGCTGCCTTACCCCAGCGGCAAGCTGCACATGGGCCACGTGCGCAACTACACCATCAACGACATGCTCACGCGCCAGCTGCGCATGCAAGGCTACAACGTGCTGATGCCCATGGGCTGGGACGCGTTTGGCCTGCCGGCTGAAAACGCCGCGCTGAAAAACGGCGTGCCGCCGGCCAAGTGGACCTTCGAGAACATCGCCTACATGAAGCAGCAGATGCAGG
>CAIOAQ010000041.1 GCA_903856025.1 uncultured beta proteobacterium | reverse complement strand
GCCGCAAACACCAGTGCCAGAAAGAGTGCCACCAGACTGGGAATTCCCAGGGCGCGCAGCAGCATCACAAACACCAGTTCATTGCTGGCAAATCCGGCCAGGGCGGTGATGGCAAAGCGGCGCAGGCTGGTGGTCACGCTGGTGCTTGCATCTTTGAAGCTCAGCAGGCGGTGGCCGGTAAAGCTCACGCAAAAGGCAATCAAAAATCCCAAAGCGTTGGCCAGCTCGGGCCACATCTGGTGTTGCGTCAGCGCGAACACGCCCATGTGGGTCGCCGCCGCTGCACCGCCCACGGCCAGAAACCAAAAGGTGGACGCGTTCACACTAAGGGGAGATTCGATGCGCCGGAAGTTGGCGACACCAAGCCAGGGCCGCGCCGCTCGCTGATGAGGTAGTTGGGACGCTGTTTGACCTCTTCGTAAATGCGGCCCACGTATTCGGCCAGAACGCCGATGGACAGCAACTGGATGCCGCTGAAAAACATCATGCCCACCACGATGGTGGCGTATCCGGGCACGGCGATGCCGGTGATGAAGTACTCACCGACCACCCAGGCACCGTAGCCCAGCGCGATCATCGAAAGCAGCAGGCCACCGACCGTCATGGCACGCAGCGGTGCGATGGAGAACGCCAAAATGCCCGTGAACGCCAGCGACAGCGACCCTTTCAGTCCGAAGTTGCTTTTGCCGTCGGCTCTTGGCAATGGGTCATAGTCGATGGCGGTGCTTTGGAATCCGACCCAGGCGTACAAGCCTTTCATGAAGCGGTTGCGCTCTGGCAGACGTTTGAGCGCCTCCACCACTTTACGGTCCATCAGGCGGAAATCGCCTGCATTGGCAGGAATCTTGACCCGGTTGCCAAAGTTAACCAGTTTGTAAAACCAGGCGGTTAGCTTGATTTGCAAGTTGGATTGATCGCTTCGGGTGCGCCGAATGGCATACACCACGTCCGAGCCCTCGCGCCATTTGGACAGCATGTCAGGCACCAGCGACACCGGGTGCTGACCGTCACCGTCCATCAGCACCACGACATCGCCCCTGGCGGCTTCAATGCCGGCGGTCAAGGCGGGCTCTTTTCCAAAGTTGCGAGACAGTTTGAGGTAAACCAGTTCCCGGTGGCTGGCGCACAGCGCGTGCATGACGGCGGTGGTGTCGTCGCGGCTACCGTCGTCCACCACGATCAGTTCAACCTGGCTGCTCAAATTTCGCAGTGCGGCCAAAATTTCGGGCAACAGGGTGCCCAGATTACGAGCCTCGTTGTAGGCCGGGATCACACAGGAAAGGGAAGGGAACGGGTTCAGGCGTGTCTGCATGGGCAGCATCATGCCAAAAGAAAGCCCCGCACAGACAAACTGGCGGGGCTTTTTTTGTTATTTATTGCAAATGGCGTGTTCAGCCCTTGTTGCTCAGACAGTCTTTCATGAAGGCCTTGCGTGCATCACCCTTGAGGGCTTTGTCTTTGGCGTCTTTGTTGCAGGTTTTCATTTTTTCTTGCTGAGCCGTCTTTTTGTCCACGACGGGAGCTGCTGCAGCGGCAGGCTTGGCGCTCAGGCAGTCTTTCATGAAGGCCTTGCGTTCATCGCCCTTTTTGTCGCCCGCGTCTTTGTTGCAAGTGGCCATCTTGCCTTGTTGTGCAGTTTTGGCCGCGGGTGCTGGCGCGGAGGCAGGCGTCGCAGCATAGGCCGCACCCAAAGACATGGACAGGCTTAAACCGAGAAGAGACAACAGTTGCTTCATGAAGGGTCCTTTAAATATCAGGGTTGAAATCAAACAAAATCCCGGGTGGGATTCCACCATAGAACGTGGCTGCTGGCAAACCGGTTGACGTACCTCAACCGATGCGTGTTCAAGTGTTCTGGTTGCTGCACCGCTGTCAAACTGTGGCTTTGCAGACTGCCCTCTAAAATCAGGCCATGCTGACTGTTAAAACTGAACTTTTGGAAGCCCTGCGCATGGCGCTGGAAGATTTACTCCCCGGTGCGGGTGCCAAAGCCGCGTTTGAGTCGCCCAAAGTGGCGGCGCTCGGGGATTGGGCCACCACCGCAGCCATGCAATTGGCCAAGCCGCTGAAGCTCAACCCACGTCAACTGGCTGAGAACCTGTGCGCCACCCTGCGTGCGGCGCCCGCTTATCAGACATGGGTGGACGCACTGGACATTGCCGGCCCGGGCTTTATCAACATCAAACTTAAGCCCGCTGCCAAGCAGCAAGTGGTGCGAAGTGTGCTGGCGCAAGCCGGTCGTTATGGTGCACAACCCGACAGTGGCAAACGCATGTTGGTGGAATTTGTGTCCGCCAACCCCACCGGCCCCTTGCACGTGGGACACGGTCGTCAGGCGGCGTTGGGCGACGCGCTCTGTAACCTGTTTGCCACGCAGGGCTGGCAGGTCTACCGCGAGTTTTATTACAACGATGCTGGCGTACAAATTGGCACCCTGGCCACCAGCACACAGCTGCGCGCCAAGGGCTTCAAGCCGGGGGATACCTGTTGGCCCACCGATCCGGACAACCCCTTGAGCAAGGGTTTTTACAACGGCGATTACATTGCCGACATCGCCGCGGATTTTTTGGTCCAAAAAACCGTCAAGTCCGATGACCGCGAGTTCACCGCGTCGGGCAACCCCGACGATCTGGACAGTGTGCGCCAGTTTGCTGTCGCCTATTTGCGTCATGAGCAGGATCTGGATTTGCAGGCCTTTGCAGTCAAGTTTGACAACTACTACCTGGAAAGCAGCCTGTACACCAGTGGCAAGGTCGATGCGACCGTCAAACGGTTGCAAGAGGCTGGCAAGACGTATGAGCAGGACGGCGCACTGTGGCTCAAATCCACCGATTACGGTGACGACAAAGACCGTGTCATGCGCAAGGGTGACGGCAGCTACACCTACTTTGTCCCCGACGTGGCCTACCACATCAACAAATGGGAGCGTGGTTTTCAGAAGGTCATCAACATCCAGGGCACCGACCACCATGGCACCATTGCCCGTGTGCGCGCAGGCCTGCAGGCGGCCAATGTCGGCATTCCCCAAGGTTTTCCGGACTATGTGCTGCATACGATGGTGCGGGTGGTGCGCGGTGGTGAAGAGGTCAAGATCAGCAAGCGCGCGGGCAGCTATGTGACCTTGCGTGACCTGATTGAGTGGACCAGCAAAGACGCGGTGCGTTTCTTTTTGCTGAGCCGCAAACCCGACACCGAATACACCTTTGATGTCGATCTGGCGGTGCAAAAGAACAACGACAACCCGGTGTACTACGTGCAGTATGCCCACGCGCGCATTTGCTCGGTACTGGCAAGCTGGGGCGGTGACGTGATGACGCTGGCACAGGCTGATTTGTCACCCTTGCAAAGCCCGCAAGCCCAGGCCCTGATGCTGTTGCTGGCCAAATACCCCGAGATGCTCACGGCGGCTGCGGACGGGTTTGCGCCGCATGACGTCACTTTTTATCTGCGTGAGTTGGCCGCCTGTTACCACAGCTACTACGATGCTGAGCGTATTTTGGTGGACGATGAAGCCGTCAAACTGGCCCGTCTGGCGTTGGTGTTGGCCACTGCGCAGGTATTGCACAATGGCTTGGCGGTGCTGGGTGTCAGTGCGCCGCAAAAAATGTGATGCGCAACGTGATCAAGGGAGATGTTATGAACGGTCAGAGCATGAAAAAACAACGCGGCGGCACCTTTCTGGGGTTTGTGGCGGGGGTGGTCGTGGGTTTGGGGGCCGCGCTGGTTGTGGCGGTGTACGTGACCAAAGTTCCGGTGCCATTTTTGGACCGGGGGACCGGCAGGTCAGCCGAACAGGATGTCACCGAGCTTAAGAAAAACAAGGACTGGGATCCCAATGCGCCGTTGTACGGCAAAAACCCAGCCAAACCTGCCAGCGCCGCGGAAGTGATCCTGCCAGCGTCCGGGGTAGCCACCAAAGACGGGGCCTTGAATGCGCCAGTCAAAGCGGCATCCAGCACCGTCACAGGTAAACCAGAAGGTAAGCCAGTTGTTGCCGCTGACCCGCTGGGTGATTTGGTCAAGGCGCGCACAACAGCCAAGGACGCAGCGCCTGCAGCTGACGAGCCGTTCAATTATTTTGTTCAGATTGGTGCCTTTAGAACCAATGAAGATGCCGAAAGTCAGCGCGCCAAATTGTCCTTGGCGGGCATCGAAACCAAAATTTCAGAGCGTGAGCAAGCCGGACGCACCGTGTTCAGGGTGCGCACGGGGCCGTACAACACACGTGACGACGCCGAAAAGTCGAAAGCCAAGTTGGACGGCCTGGGCCTTGAGACCGCGCTGGTTCGGGTACAGCGTTGAACTTTTTGCCAGATGATGCCTCTGACACATTCAGCTGTTTGCCAATTGGAGATTTGATCGATGCAAAGACGTGATGTTTTGACCAGGGTTAGTGTTGCGACCGTTGCGGCCGCCATGGTGTCGCCTAGCGACTTGTGGGCTCAGGGTGCAAATCCGCAAGTGGGGACTGATTTTTTAAAGCTTGAAACGGTGGTGCCGGTTGAAACTGGCGCTGGAAAAATCGAGGTGATTGAGTTTTTCTCCTACATGTGTCCACACTGCAATGCCTTTGAATCCACATTCAGCGCATGGGTCAAAAAAGTACCCAAAGACGTGGTGGTGCGCCGCGTTCCGGTACATTTTTTGGCCAATTTCGAGGTGTTGCAACGCATGTACTACGCCATGGAGGCGATGAATCTGGTTGACAAACTGCATGCCAAAGTGTTCGCTGCGGTTCATGTTGAACACCGCAGCTTTGGCAACGCAGACGTTGCCGCAGACTGGTTGGCCTCGCAAGGTGTGGATCGTGCCAAATTCCTGGCCCAGTTCAATTCATTCTCAGTCGTAACCAAGGCCACACGTGCCAAGCAGCTAACCACAGCGTATGCGGTGGATGGGGTACCTGCACTGGGCGTGGCAGGGCGCTTCTATACCGACGGAGCGATGGCTAAAAGCATGGACCGGGCATTGCAAGTGGTGGACTTTTTGGTGGCTGAAGTTCGCACCAGACGCTGAACGTGGTCGTTGAATAGGCTTACGGGGGCGTAAACGGGTCTTGCGCCGCTACAATGCGCAACCCCTTTAATGCAAGTTTCGTGCCTTTATGAAAACATTTGTTGTCCCGTGGCTTTTTTGCTGTGCGTTGGCTTGGTTGTCGCCATGTGCGCTGGCTGAAAAGGCCGACCGTGACAAACCGATGAACGTCGAGGCCGATGCCTTGCGTTACGACGATCTCAAACAAACCAGTGTGTTCACAGGTAATGTGGTGTTGACCAAGGGCTCCATCATGATTCGCGGTGGCAAGGTTGAGGTTCGCCAGGATCCGCAGGGTAATCAATATGGTTTGGTCACGGCGGTACCCGGTCGACCGGCCTTTTTCCGTCAGAAGCGCGAAGGCGTGGATGAATACATCGAGGGTGAGGGTGAAGTGATTGATTACGATGGCCGTGTCGACACGGTCAAGTTCACCACCAAAGCGTTGTTGCGCCGATACCGGGGTGCCGTGCTGCATGATGAATTCAATGCAGGCGTGATTGTTTACAACAACACCACCGAGGTTTTTTCCCTGGATGGAGCGCCGGTTGCCGGTGCCACCGGTAGCGCGGGTCAACCGGGTGCGCCGGCTGGTCGGGTTCGTGCCATGTTGACTCCAAAAAGCGATCCCGTCGCGCCAGCCGCGGGCGTGGAACTCAAGTCCACTCCTGCCCCGATGGGAGGCAGTCATTGATGGAATTGCCTGATTCGGCGCCCTGTGCACCGCGCGCGGATGCAGGCGCGGGCCAAGAACAACCGAGTTGCTTGCAGGCCAGCCATTTGAAAAAATTCTATGGCAGCCGCGAGGTGGTCAAAGATGTGTCGCTTACTGTGCGTAAAGGCGAAGTGGTCGGTTTGTTGGGCCCCAACGGCGCAGGCAAAACAACCTCGTTTTACATGATCGTCGGTTTGGTGCGTGCCAGCGCCGGCGACATCACCATCGATGGCCAGTCCATTGAGCACATGCCCATTCACCGGCGCTCCCGGTTGGGCTTGAGTTATTTGCCGCAAGAAGCCTCGATTTTTCGCAAACTCAATGTGCAAGACAATGTGCGTGCAGTGCTTGAACTGCAGCTCGATGCCGGCGGTAAAGCGTTGTCGCATACCGAAATTGAATCCCGTTTGACCGCGCTGCTCAAAGACCTGCGGGTGGACCATTTGCGTGACTCCAGCGCGCTGTCGCTTTCGGGTGGCGAACGCCGCCGGGTGGAAATCGCCCGTGCCCTGGCGACCCAGCCCCGCTTCATTTTGTTGGATGAGCCGTTTGCCGGTATTGACCCGATTGCGGTGATTGAAATCCAGCGCATCATCAATTTTCTGAAAACACGAGGCATCGGGGTGCTCATCACAGACCACAATGTGCGTGAAACCCTGGGCATTTGCGACCACGCCTACATCATCAGCGATGGCAGCGTGCTGGCCGAAGGCACGCCCGCCGAGATCATCGACAACGTCGAGGTGCGCCGGGTGTACCTTGGCGAACACTTTCGAATGTAGCAACATGACCCCCACGCTAGCCACTTCGCGTACTGCACTGCCCCCCGGGGGGGCCATAGCACCTTGGGGCGGCCCGGCGGTGCTATGAGGCAAGGTCTTTCCCTTCGCACCTCGCAACATCTGGCCTTGACGCCGCAGTTGCAGCAGTCGATCCGGCTGTTGCAGCTCTCCACCCTGGAGTTGAGCAGTGAGGTCAACCAGATGCTCGACGACAACCCGTTTCTGGAGCGCACTGCGGAGGAAGCCGAGCGGGAATCCTTCGGGCTGGCGCAGGCCGATACAGTGGTGAGTCAGCAGGACAGGGAACTGGAATTCACTTCATATTCAGGAGCGGATGAGCCATATTTATCGAGGGCTACAGCCGAAAACACCAAAGAAGAAGGTGGATCGGTTGTGGACGATGGGCCCAGTTGGGACGGTGACGGTACCGCCAGTTTCAGCCCGGACGACGGCGAATGGGGGGGGGAGGCGCGTGCCAAAGGCAACAACCTCAGCGGGGATGACGATGCCGATGCCACCGAATTGGCGCGCAACCAGGAGTCACTGCAGAGCTTTTTGCACCGTCAGGCCTTGGGCCTGCGCTTGAGTCCGGAAGACTGTGCCGCGCTGCGGTTTCTGATCGAATCGCTCAACGACGATGGCTACCTGGAAGACGAACTCAACGACCTGGCGCAGGGCTTGGCAGGGGACGATGCAGAAAGCCTGGAGCAAATTATTCACCATTTCACGGTCGGATTGCGTCTGCTGCAAACGCTTGAACCCGTGGGGGTGGGCGCGCGCAACCTCGCCGAGTGTCTCAGTTTGCAGTTGAAAGCCTTGCAGGGTCAAGACGAGTTCGAGGCGGACATTGTTCAGGTAGGCCTGCGTGTGTGTGCGCAACCCATGGATTTTTTGGCCCGGCGCGACATCAAGCGGCTGGTGCCCTTGTGCCAAGCCACCGACGCCCAGATTCGGGCCGCCATCACCCTGATCGGCCGTCTGGAGCCCAAGCCGGGGCGGCGGTTCGTGGATGTGGAACGCAACGTGGTGGTGCCCGACGTGCTGGTGGTGCCGGTGAAGCAAGGTGGACAAGTCAAGTTTCAGGTTCGATTGAACCCCGATGTCATGCCGCGGCTGCGGGTGCATGACATTTACGCCAATGCACTCAAAGGACACAAGGCCGGAGGCAGCGATGCGTCCAATTTGGCGTCGCTGCAGCAACGCTTGCAGGAGGCGCGCTGGTTTATCAAAAATATCCAGCAGCGTTTCGACACCATTTTGCGTGTCAGCACCGCCATTGTGGTCAGGCAAAACGGATTTTTGACGCACGGTGAATTGGCCATGCGCCCGTTGGTGTTGCGTGAAATTGCGGATGAACTGGGTCTGCACGAATCCACCATCAGCCGTGTCACCACGGCCAAATACATGGCCACACCGTTCGGCACCTTCGAGCTGAAGTACTTTTTTGGCTCTGGCCTGGGAACCGAATCGGGTGGCAGCGCCTCCAGCACGGCGGTGCGCGCCCTGATCAAACAGTTTGTCGCCGCTGAAAGCCCCAAAAAACCACTCAGCGACAACCAGCTGGCCGACATGCTCAAAGAGCAGGGCATTGATTGCGCCCGCCGAACCGTGGCCAAATACCGTGAAGGGCTGCGCATAGCACCGGCATCTTTGCGAAAAGAATTATGAGAACTTGCGGGACAGACCAAGATTTGCGGAGCAAATTTGCTCTGTCGCCAACATATCGTCGGATGTTGGATGTCCGAACTTGCGGGACAGACCAAGATTTGCGGAGCAAATTTGCGCTGTCGCCAACACATCATCGGATGTTGATGTCCGGCCTTGCGGGATAGATCAAGATTTGCAACGCAAAGGTGCGCTGCCCTTCACTGACAAGAGAAACCTATGAACCAACTCCAATTATTTCTGCCCTGTGCCGCTGGCGTGGAGGACTACCTGGCCCCTGAGGTGCTGCGCATCACCGGCTTGCCGCCGGGCTGCATCACCAAACAGCGCGGTGGGGTGGCGGTGCGAACCTCACTGGCACAGGCCATGTTGCTCAACCTCTACAGCCGTTTGGCGCAACGCGTGTTGGTGTTGTTGAGCTACACCGAATACCGCGGTGAACAGGATCTGTACCGTGCAGCCAGCGAGGTGGCTTGGGAGCGCTGGTTCACCCCGCGCGAATCCATCAAGGTCGAGATTACCGCCCAGCACAGCCCGCTGACCTCGCTGAATTTTGCGGCTTTGAAGATCAAGGACGCGGTGTGTGACCGCTTTCGTACCGTGGCTGGTGGTGTGCGCCCGGATGTCAACACCCAGTGGCCCGATGTGCGCATCTACACGCATCTGACCACCGACAGTTGTTCGCTGTACATCGACACCTCGGGCGAGCCTCTCTTCAAACGTGGCTGGCGCGAAGACAAGGGGGATGCGCCGCTGAAGGAAACCCTGGCCGCTGCCATGATCGCGGCCACCGGCTGGTTTGAAGGCGATGACGACCTGCAGTCCCTTTACGACCCCTGCTGCGGAAGCGGCACCATTGCCATTGAGGCCGCGCAAATGGCCTGCAACATTGCGGCGGGCAGCCGGCGCCGTTTTGCCTTCGAGAAGTACGTGCCATTTCGTCGAGGCGAATGGGATGCCATGAAGAAAGAAGCGGCTGAAGCAGAGGTGGTGAGGGAACCCGGTCAAAAACCTCTTATTTTCGGCAGCGACGTGTCGCACCGCATGGTCGACTTTGCCCAGCGCAACGCCGAGCGTGCCGGTGTGGCCGATGTGATCGAGTTTCGTGGTGGCGATGCGTTGCAGCGCATGCCCCCGGTGGAAGGTGGCGGCGTGATGTTGCTCAACCCGCCTTACGGCGAGCGCATCGACGTGGGTGGGGTCGCCAAAGGCGGACCGCGTGACGCGGGTGGTTTTGAAGACGATGCCAACCAGCCACGCTTTGGCGCACGCGAGTTGCCGCAGCAAGAAGGTGCAGGTGAATTTTTCAACCAGTTGGCCAGCCATTGGAAGAAAAACTACGCGGGCTGGACCGCCTGGGTGCTCACGCCGGACCTGAAGCTGCCCGGCAAAATGCGCCTGAAGGAAACCCGACGTGTGCCGATGTGGAACGGCCCGATCGAATGCCGCTTGTTCCGCTTTGACATGGTCGCCGGGAAGATGGCCAACAAGCCATGAACCTGGTTGTTATCGATACCAACATTGTTCTGGATGCGTTTGTCTTTGATGACCCCGCAGCCCGACCATTGAAGCAGGCGCTGGCCTCGCGCCAGTTGCAGTGGATTGCCACCAAAGCCATGCGCGACGAACTTGCCAGGGTGTTGGCCTATCCCAAGGTGACCCCTCGCATGGCGTTTTACAAAGTGACTGCTGAACACGTGCTGGCCCAGTTTGATGGCCAGGCCCAGCTGGTGGACACCGCTGCCAAAGCGCCGGTCACCTGCAAAGACCCGGACGACCAGAAGTTCATTGACCTGGCCGTGGCGCACCAGGCCACGCTGCTGAGCAAGGATAAAGCCGTACTTTGTATGAAAAAACGGCTTCTAGCCCTTGAGGTACATGCGCAGACAGCTATTGACTAAATAGCACTAAACGACGCAATTGTCGACCAGTGGCACGGAGGAGTCGGTAAAAGTGGCTCCAAAACAGGCCACTTGTGCTGTCAGAATGAATCAGCGATATTTTTATAAGGCGCTGACATGAATGACACCATCACCGACTTTCTAGCCACGCACCGCATCCACGAGGTGGAATGCGTCATTCCCGACATGACAGGCATTGCGCGCGGCAAGATTCTGCCCAAAGACCTGTTTTTGCAGGCAGGCGAGATGCGCTTGCCGAAAAGCGTGTTGCTCAACACCGTCAACGGGCAGCAGCCCGACAACGGCCCTTATGTGGGTGAGACTGACCCCGATATGGTGTGTTTGCCGGATGTCAGCACCGCGCGGCTGGTGCCGTGGGCGGCCGAACCGGTGGCGGTGGTGATTCACGACTGTTACGAAGACGACGGCTCGTTGGTGCAGCTGGCCCCGCGCAGCGTGCTGCGCCATGTGGTGTCGCTGTATGAAAAGCAAGGCTGGAAGCCAGTGGTGGCCCCCGAGATGGAGTTCTATTTGGTGGCGCGCCAGAACAATCCGCATGAGCCGCTGCAACCGCCGCTGGGGCGCACCGGCAAGTCCGAGGCCGGGCGGCAGTCGTATTCCATCGACGCGGTCAACGACTTTGACCCGTTTTTCATGGAACTCTCGCAGTTTTGCAGCGTGCACCGGCTTGGGGTTGAAACCCTGATCCACGAAGCAGGTGCAGGGCAAATGGAAATCAATTTCAGCCACGGCGATCCGATGGACCTGGCAGACAGGGTCTTTTTATTCAAACGCACGGTGCGCGAAACCGCGCTGCGCCACGGCATCTTTGCCACCTTCATGGCCAAGCCAATGGAGATGGAACCTGGCAGCGCCATGCACATCCACCAAAGTGTGCTGGACGCGGAGACGGGTAAGAACATCTTTTCCAATGCGGATGGCTCGGCCAGTGGGTTGTTCAACCACTACATTGGTGGTCTGCAAAAGTATGTGCCGCAGGTGATGCCGATGCTGGCGCCGTATGTCAATTCGTACCGCCGTTTGTCGCGCTTCATGTCCGCGCCCATCAACGTGCAATGGGGCGTGGACAACCGCACCTGTGGCATTCGTGTGCCCAAGTCCAACGCGCAAAACCGTCGGGTGGAAAACCGGGTGCCAGGCGTCGATGTGAACCCCTATTTGGCCACGGCAGCCACTCTGGCCTGTGGTTATCTGGGCATGATGGAACGCCTGCAACCCACCGACCCGATGGACAGCAGCGCCTGGGACCGTGACTATGAATTGCCGCGCCATCTCGAAGATGCGATCGCCCGCATGCGCGGCTGTGAAGCGATGGCCGAGGTGTTGTGGCCGTCGTTTGTGAAAGCGTTTTGTGCGGTGAAAGAGCTGGAATACGCCACCTATAACCGGGTGATCAGTTCGTGGGAACGGGAGCATTTGTTGTTGTTGGTCTGATTTGTTTTGATCTGTTAGTGGTGGTTTTGAGGTGCAAAGTTCTTGTTTTCCCCCACTCACACTACTGGGACTTCCCACGCAGTCAAGCGAAGTTGGTGGACTTCTTTCCTTGATAACCGGTATTTCTTGCGTTGGCGTGATCAGAAGCTGCTTAAAACGAGGAACAGACTGCACATCTACTGTCGGCCTT
>CAIOAQ010000040.1 GCA_903856025.1 uncultured beta proteobacterium | reverse complement strand
CCGTCCTTGTTGCTGTCGGAGTAGCCCAGCATGATGTCTTGTTCACCATATTGGTCTTGGCCGCCGCGCTGCACCATGGGCAGCACGCCGGGCAGGGCGTAATACTCGCGCATGATGGTGCTGGCGTTGCGCAGGTCTTCAATGGTTTCAAACAGCGGGACAACGATCAGGTCGCAGCTGGCGTGATCGTCCAACGTGCCGTTCATCAAGCCGACTTCTTTTTGCAGCAGCATGACTTCGAGCAAGTCGCTCACGGTTTCGGTGTGGCTGATGATGTAGTGGCGGATGGCCTGCGCGCCATACAAGGCACGTGATTGTTTGGCGGTCTCGAAAATAGCCAGTTCGCTCAGGGCATGGGCGCTGTAGACGTGGCCCATCACGCGCAGGGGACGTGCATCGCTCAGCAGGCCCAGCAGCAGATCGCGTTTGGCGGTTTCGTCCAGCGTGGCGTAGTTGGGGCTGATGCGTGCCGTAGTCAGCAACTCAGCGATGACGGATTCATGTTGATCTGAACTTTGGCGCAGGTCCACCGTGGCCAGATGAAAACCAAACACCTCCACCGCACGGATCAGCGGTTTGAGTCGCTGTTCGATCAAGGCCTGGGCATGCTGGGCGGTCAGCGACGCTTCGATCACGCGCAAGTCGACCAGCAATTCTTCCGGTGTCAGGTAAGGGTTTTGTGGGGGCACGGCATGGCGCGCAGCCTCGCCGCCGCTGAGTGCCTTCAGGGTGGCGGCCAAACGGGCGTAGACGCCCACCAGCGCACGTCGGTAAGGCTCGTCCTTGCGGTGCTCGTTGGTATCCGGCGAACGCGCTGCCAGCGCCTGCATCTCGGGCGAAAAATCGACCAGCATGGCTGAGAGTGACAACTCGCCACCCAGGTAATGCACCTCGGTCAGGTAATGGCGCAGCGCCATGTCGGCCTGACGGCTCAACGCATAGGTCAGGGTTTGTGCATTGACATTCGGGTTGCCGTCGCGGTCACCCCCGATCCATTGCCCCATGCGCAAAAAGCTGTGTACCGGTTGGTCGCCCAAGGCCTGTTCCAGGCTGGCGTACAGCTTGGGGATTTCACGCAAGAAGGTGGATTCGTAATAACTCAGCGCGTTTTCCACCTCGTCGGCCACGGTGAGCTTGGAGAAACGAAGCAATCGTGTGTGCCACAACTGCAACACACGGGCGCGCAATTGGGCTTCATTGCTGGTTAATTCGCGCGGGGTCAGCGCGTCGTGCGCCACTTTCAGCGCCGAGGCTTGAGCCAGGATGTCGTCACGCGCGGTGAGCAATTGGGCAATGGCGCGTTCGGCATCCAGAATGCTTTTGCGCTGAACTTCGGTGGGGTGGGCGGTCAGCACAGGGGACACAAAACTGTGCGACAGCATCTCGCTGATGGCCTGTGGCGTGATGCCCTGGCCCTGCAAGCGCTTCAAACTCATCTCGATGCTGCCCGCACGCACATTCCCGGCTCGCTCATGCACCGCGCGGCGGCGAATGTGGTGCCTGTCCTCGGCCAAATTGGCCAAATGGCTGAAGTAGGTGAACGCACGCACCACGCTGACGGTCTGGTCACCACTGAGCGATTTGAGTAATTTGTTCAGCGCGCGGTCAGCCACTGGGTCTGCATGGCGGCGGAAAGTGACTGAAAGCTGGCGAATTTGTTCAATCAAGTCAAAAGCGGCCTCGCCTTCCTGCTCGCGAATCACATCACCCAGAATACGTCCCAGCAGGCGGATGTCTTCCACCAAGGGACGTTCGGTGCTGGGTAGGGCTATTTTGGGGTGAACGGCTGAAGATTTAGGCATGGTTACTCTTGAAGTCCAGTGGTCAAACACGTACCCGGCGCGGTCGTGTGGCTTGAACCCATGCTAGCATTCCCGCTTTAGACAAGATTACAAAAAGGTTACGGCTTCGAGCCCTTCGGTATGAATCAATTCACCATTGCTACCCGTGAAAGTCGCCTGGCCATGTGGCAGGCTGAACATGTACAAGCCCTGCTCACAGGTATGGGCCACGAAGTCAGCCTGCTGGGCATGACCACCCAAGGCGACCAAATCCTGGACCGTGCGCTGAGCCAAGTGGGTGGCAAAGGCTTGTTTGTCAAGGAACTTGAGGTGGCGCTGGAGGAAAAACGCGCGGACCTGGCGGTGCATTCGCTCAAGGATGTGCCGATGGAGTTGCCTGAAGGCTTCAGCCTGGCCTGTGTCATGGAGCGTGAAGACCCTCGTGATGCCTTTGTGTCGAATAAATACGCCAACCTCGATGCCCTGCCACAGGGTGCGGTTGTGGGTACCTCCAGCCTGCGTCGCGTGGCGCTGTTGCGCGCCCTTCGGCCTGACCTCAAGATTGAAGCCTTGCGCGGCAATTTGGACACACGTTTGCGCAAACTCGACGAGGGTATGTACGACGCCATCGTGCTGGCAGCTGCCGGGCTCAAGCGTTTGGGACTGGTGGAGCGCATTCGCGCCGTGTTTGAGCCCTCTGTGATGTTGCCTGCGGCCGGGCAGGGCGCTTTGGGTATTGAAACCCGCAGCGACCGTGCTGACGTGATGCAGGCCCTGAGCCCCTTGGTGCATCAAACCTCCTGGCTGGCAGTCACTGCCGAGCGCGCAGTGAGTCGTGCCATGGGAGGGAGCTGCTCCATGCCGTTGGCGGCCTATG
>CAIOAQ010000039.1 GCA_903856025.1 uncultured beta proteobacterium | reverse complement strand
GCTCTACCAACTGAGCTATTCCCGCGTTTCAAGCCCTAAATTATAGCTTAACTTTTATTTAACCTAAGTTACACCATTAGAAAATTATTCAGTGTTTGACAGATCCTGCAGCTTCTGGCGCAGCCAAGGCTGTAGTCGCCGGTGCAACAGCAATCGGCTCGTCATCAGGCAGAGGTGTGGGCATACGTTCCAGTGCAATTTCAAGCACTTTGTCAATCCATCGAACTGGCACAATTTCCAAACCATTTTTGACGTTTTCTGGAATGTCCTGAAGATCCTTGGCATTGTCCTCCGGGATCAACACGGTCTTGATGTTGCCCCGTAGTGCTGCCAATAGTTTTTCTTTCAAACCGCCTATCGCCGTCACTTCGCCGCGCAGTGTGATCTCACCAGTCATCGCGACATCGCAACGTACAGGAATTCCAGTCATGGCAGAAACAAAAGCTGTCGTCATCGCTGCACCCGCGCTTGGTCCATCTTTCGGGGTAGCACCGTCTGGCACGTGAATATGAATGTCTCTTTTCTCGAAAAATTCGTCTTTGATGCCCAACATGCGAGAACGACTGCGAACCACGGTGCGTGCAGCTTCCACAGATTCCTTCATCACATCACCCAAAGAACCAGTACGGGTGATAACTCCTTTACCGGACATCATCGCTGCTTCAATTGTGAGTAAATCCCCACCCACCTCCGTCCATGCCAAGCCCACCACTTGGCCAACCTGATTTTTCTTTTCAGCTCGGCCGTAGTCGTATTTGCGTACTCCCAAAAAGTCATTGAGGTTTTCCCCATCGACATTGACCTGCCCCGTCATTTTCTTCAGCTGCAAGCCTTTGACAACCTTGCGACAAATTTTGGAAATTTCACGCTCAAGCGAACGAACCCCTGCTTCTCGCGTGTAGTAGCGAACAATGTCTCTCACTGCAGCTTCCGTTACCAGCAATTCCGCTTCTTTGACACCGTTGTTCTTGAGCTGCTTTGGTAGCAAGTACTTCAACGCAATATTGGTTTTTTCGTCCTCGGTGTAACCGGACAGACGAATCACTTCCATGCGATCCAACAGTGCTGGCGGAATGTTCATCGAGTTGGAGGTTGCCACAAACATGACATCACTCAGGTCAAAGTCGACCTCGACGTAATGATCTCCAAATTTGTGGTTTTGTTCAGGATCAAGGACTTCAAGCAACGCGCTGGAAGGGTCCCCCCTGAAATCGGTGCCCAACTTGTCGATTTCATCGAGCAGAAACAATGGGTTGCGTGTGCCGATTTTGGATAGGCTTTGCAACACTTTACCTGGCATGGCCCCAATGTAAGTGCGACGATGGCCACGAATCTCCGCCTCATCGCGCATACCACCTAGTGCCATGCGCACGTACTTACGCCCAGTTGCCTTGGCGATCGACTGGCCCAAAGAGGTTTTACCCACACCAGGTGGCCCTACCAAACACAAAATGGGGGCCTTCACCTTATCCACCCGCTGTTGGACTGCAAGGTATTCAAGAATGCGGTCTTTGACCTTATCAAGACCATAGTGGTCTTCGTTCAGCACAGTTTCAGCGTTGGCCAGGTTGTGCTTTATTTTGGTCTTGCCGGTCCAAGGCAAACCCGTCAACACGTCTATGTAATTGCGCACCACGGTGGCCTCGGCCGACATGGGCGACATGAGCTTGAGCTTTTTCAGCTCACCTTCCACTTTTTTCAAAGCTTCCTTGGGCATTTTTGCAGCTTTGATCTTCTTTTCAATCTCGTCAATATCTGCGCCATCTTCACCTTCGCCCAGCTCTTTTTGAATGGCTTTCACTTGTTCATTCAAATAAAAGTCGCGCTGGTTTTTTTCCATTTGACGTTTGACGCGACCACGAATTTTTTTGTCAACATTCAAAATATCAACTTCGCGCTCAATCTGTTCAAACAGATTTTCTAACCTGTCACGGACCCCAGACAAATCAAGCACCGCCTGCTTGTTTTCAAGCTTAAGTGGCAAATGCGCCGCAATGGTGTCTGCCAGGCGACCGGGATCATCTATGCCAGAAATAGAAGTGAGAATTTCTGGTGGGATTTTCTTGTTGAGCTTGACGTATTGATCAAACTGTTGCATCACCGCGCGGCGCAATGCCTCAATTTCACTGGCCTTGGTCCGCGACTTGGTCTCGGGTTCAGTAGCGACTTCCACTGGGGTCACCGTGGCCGTAAAGTGCAATTCACCATCTTCAATGTGATTCACCGTCGCCCGTTGCTGCCCTTCAACCAGCACTTTGACTGTGCCATCAGGCAGCTTGAGCATTTGCAAAATGGTCGACACACACCCCATATCAAACATATCTGTCACTGCGGGATCATCTTTGGCAGCGGCTTTTTGCGCGACCAGCATGATGCTTCGGTCAGCCGCCATGGCTGCTTCCAGCGCCTTGATGCTCTTGGGGCGGCCCACAAACAGCGGAATCACCATGTGTGGAAAAACCACCACGTCGCGCAAGGGCAACAGTGGCAAATCGATGGGTGTAGCAGGTAGCGGGGTATGACCAGACATAGAACGTCCTCTTGTAACCTGTTAGATATGTAGCATCTCCGCCGTTTTTCAAGCGGTAATCAATTATCTTGAGTGCCAGTTACCTAGAACCAGACAAAACGCACTCAAATGCCGATCAAATCAAGCCTTTTTGGCGACTTCACGGTACACCAGCAACGGCGGCTTGTTCTCTTCGATCGTCGACTCGTCCAAAACAACCTTTTCAACATTGGATGTATTTGGCAAATCAAACATGGTGTCAATCAGCGCTTGCTCAAT
>CAIOAQ010000038.1 GCA_903856025.1 uncultured beta proteobacterium | reverse complement strand
AGTCCTACACTGACATCGTTAGACAGTGGTTGCCCCTTCGCCCCCGTCACACCAATGGTGGAGTTCATGTTCAATGTGCACCTTGCATTAACAGTGCATTTTTAATTAAATGCGCAACTCCTTCAAGCAGCGGAGCCCCTACGGCGCCGAGAGGTGCGAAAGAAACGCACCTCTTACTACGGCAGCGGCGGAATCAACATCAAATTTTGGTAAACCTGGGCGCAGCAACGTGTCCATGTCTTGACGGAAAGCGGGGTTGCGCAGGCGTTGGTCCAGTAGCTGCCCGGCTTCCTCAAGTCCCATTGCGGTGCCTTCATTGGCAAGGTACCACTCAAAGGCCTCCGTTGCACGCTTGCCATCGACGGTGTAGGGCGTGACCCCAGCTTGGCTTTGGCTCCAGGCAAACCAGAGGTCAAACAGGTCGCGCCCTTGTTGGCGTTGCATCAAGGCACGGGTTTTAGTGCCCAGCATTTCGTTGATGTCATAAGAAATGGCCTGCGCGGTGACCAGTTCGCCCTCCTCGTCCAGACTCTGAAAATTCACATTCACCAGTGGATAAAGCGCCTGGTGCTCATTTAAATTGATGTCAACTTTGATGGTCTCGTGCCGACTCAGCCCAACAGGAATAAATTTGAATTTAATGGAGAGAATTTTGGAGCGCTTGCTGGCATTGCGCAGTGCCAGCCAAGCGTCCTGAAAAATGGAGGGTGCAGGCGCGCCAAGAGTGGGCGTCAACACCCGCAGCAGATTCTTTTCCAGGGTGGCGGTATCCATGGGCTTTGTGAGCACCAGGTCGATGTCTTCGGAATACCGTGCCGCTGGTGCCAAGTGGGCCTTGTGCAGCACGGTGCCGCCACGCATGGCCAGATGGCTGCGCAGTACGTCGTCTGTAAATATAGCAGCAACACCTCTGGAAAGCCGCAGGTCTTGTTCGATCTGGCTTCGCTTAGGCCAGGGTGCGTGGGTTTGCCAGGCGGTTAAATGGGTTTGTTGCATCAGGTGTTGGCTTGTTGAATTGCGTCAGGTATGAGCACTTTGAAACGAGCATCCAGCGTGCATGGGCCGGTAGCGGTAGCGCCTGGGCTAAGGGAAATTCTGCGGGTTTGCTTGACTTTTAACCAAGTGGCCACGAGGTCGGCCAGACCGGGTTGGTTCGCCTGCATCAATAAGGCACCGATACGTTGTGCGGTTGGGATTTCGTCAAGAGCATCAAGTGCAGCATTTAAACCCGTGTTGGTGATATCGGGTATCAGCCCTTGCAAAACTTCCATGACGCGGGCTATGCCGCCTGCCATCTGTTGTCGGGCTACCAGCTCCAAGGCAGTGAGTGCCGGTGAGCTGACTTTGAAGCGGCCATGCACTGTGTCGTGCCAAACCACTGGCATATCAGGAATGCGTGAGTGCTCAAAAAATACCAGCCGATGTCGCCCCACCTGCACAGGACGCCTTGCTTTAGGAACCATGATTTGCGTGACCATGACGGCCTGGGGCGATGCACCATAAACTTCGGCGGCGCTGAGTAAGCCAACGTAATAGGGCAAGCCCAGTGTTTTGTGCAGATACGCATCCAGCCAAGTTTCCAATGGAGGCGCCCCGGCTGATGCGTCTTGCAATGGAACAATGATCCAATGTTCGGAACCACGTGAGGTGCGCACAATGCGTCCCTTGCGCTGTTGGCGGTGCAGCGCTTGGCGCAATGCATCGACGCTGACTCCCGGCAATGCCTGTGCGATATCGGCAGTGCGCAAGTTCAGTTTGCCGCTGCGTTCCGCGGCTTCAAGAAAATTGTTTAATGGGGTTTGCACGAGAGAAAGCATTCATTTTGCGTAATGTATCGTTTATTAATACATAACGCAATTTAATTGCATTTTTAAATGGCAAATTTTTTCGGAAAACAGGCGTCATCGAATCCTTTGTTTCACCGTATCTCCATGCTTTGCTCGTCCAGCCTGAACAGTGAAGATCAGAACACAGCGGCGCCATTGCGGATCAGCTTGTTACGGCCCTCGTTCAGGACACGGCACCTGTACTGCGTGTCGGCACAATCGGCCAGCGTTTGATCACAGCTTGAATCCGGCGCATACCGTTAGGGATCAGATTAAATAAATCCTCTTTTCCCAACGCAGCGCATCCAGACATACCAACATATCGTCACTGATTTGGGGTCCGGGGAGCAATGGAAAAATGAACCGACTTAAGTAATCCGCGGGCGGCGGAACAACACTCGCTTTCCACGTTTTCGAAACTTCCAACACCTTCAGTCTGCCATTTATTGCACTTTAAACGAGGGGAACCCAAAGAGCGTAAACTGAAAATGCTGCATTGCAGCAATCGGAGTTTATATGACTATAGAACTTAGACGACTTCAGGCT
>CAIOAQ010000037.1 GCA_903856025.1 uncultured beta proteobacterium | reverse complement strand
TTACTTTTTTTCCACAAGTTCGTAGCAATGCGCCGGAATGTCGATGTGATGTCCAAAATCACGTGCGGACTTGTCCAGTGCACATTCGTGCTCGACCCATTTCAGCAGCGTGCCGCGCGGGTTGTTGGCCTGCACCTTACCGCAGGCATCGGCGCACTGGCCGCACTGGGTACAGGTGAACATCTGGCGCTTGATGCTGCGAGGTCTGAGGCGCATGGGGCAGACGTTATTGCAAGCGGCGTTGCAATCGGCGCATTCGTCGGCGCGTCGGCGGTCGAAGCCGATCACCATGGCTTTGCGGTTGCCCATCCACGCGAGGCTCTGGAACAGGCCGACGGCACAGGCGTAGCGGCAAAACAAGTGGCGCGCAAACATGAATTCGACGAAAAAGGCAAGGGTGCCTGCAATCAGGAATACGCTCTGGTTGCGCGTCAGCGTGCCATGCCACAGATTGACGTAGATTTCCTGTGGAGGAAGCAGATAAGTCAGCAGAGCAACAGCCCATACGAAAGAGAAGGCGATCACCAGAGGCAGCAACAGCAGCCAGTAGAGCGGGCTGGCATGGGTGACGGAACCGTCTGCATTTTTCTCCGGCAGCGCGTCGCGATCCCACATGCTTTGCCGACCGATGGTGCGGCGCATAAGCTGGTTGATAGTTTCCACAACCGAAAAGTGTGGACACAACCAGCCGCAATAGAGGCGGCCATATTTCCAGGAAATTCCCACGCCAAAGGCGATGGTTCCAAGGATCGGTAAACCGCCGCGCAGCACGAGATTGATGGCGGCCTGGGTGGCGTTTATTTTTCCGGCGATGAAGTCGTCCAGACCCAGCGTCCAGTGCATGCCCAGAAAAAAGAAATGCTTGAGATTGAGGTCGAGACGAAAAATGTCGAATACTGGCGCCAGCAGGAACAGCATGAAAAATCCGGCTTGGGTCAGCAGTCGATTGCGCTGGATATTATTTATCACAGCGTTTGCCCAGGCGCGCTGTCTTCACTTGCCAAAGGTGGCATAGACGATCTCCATCAGTGCCTCCGCAGTTTCTTCGTCGTCGGTGAGCGGCTCCACCAAAGCAGCACGGCAGGATTCCACCGGATCGAAGCCGCTGCCGATCAGGGTGGCAGTGTAGACCAGCAAGCGCGTACTGGCGGCTTCTTCCAGATCGTGCTCCTTGAGCGCACGCAGGCTGTTAGCGAGGTTGACCAGTCGCTTGGAAAGCATCGCATCAGCACCGGTCTCGCCGATAACGATCTGCTGTTCCAGTTCCGATCCCGGAAAATCGAAGCGCAGACTGACAAAACGTTGGCGTGTGCTGGGTTTCATGCCCTTGAGGAAGTTCTGATAGCCGGGGTTGTAGGACACTACCAGCATGAATTCCGGCGGCGCATTAAGTATCTCCCCAGTGCGCTCGATAGGCAGGATGCGACGGTCATCGGACAACGGATGCAATACCACGGTAGTATCCTTGCGCGCTTCCACCACTTCGTCCAGATAGCAAATGCCACCCTCGCGCACTGCACGGGTGAGGGGCCCATCGTTCCAGTAAGTCTCACCGTCGCCGATGAGATGTCGTCCCACCAGGTCTGCGGAAGTGAGGTCGTCATGACAGGCTACTGTGTACAGCGGCAGACCAAGTTTTGCGGCCATATGCGCTACGAAGCGCGTCTTTCCGCAGCCGGTTGGGCCTTTGATCAACAAGGGCAGGCGATTGCGGTAGGCGTGTTCGAATAATTCTATTTCGTTACCGTGTGGTTTGTAGAATGGCAGTTCACTCATTTTTTAGCCCATGATGATGATTTACTCAAGTCTAAATGATAAGTACAAATTTTTACTTGATCGTAGTCAAGTAAGCGATCGTAATCAGCCCCGTCACCAGTAACAGCCATCCCAGCACGATGCCGCGCCACAGCCAGCGGGTGCGGCGCAGATCCATGAAGTAGTTGGCCACCATCTG
>CAIOAQ010000036.1 GCA_903856025.1 uncultured beta proteobacterium | reverse complement strand
TCCAGTTTGTCGTATTTCCAGTCGCCCACTGCGCCAAACAGCACAGCATCTGCTTCTTTGGCCAGCTTCAAAGTCGCGTCAGGCAAGGGGTGACCGTGGGCTTCATAAGCTGCACCACCTACCAGCGCCGTTTCCATTTCGAACTTCAAGTCCAGGGTTTGGAGGACTTTTACCGCCTCAGCGACGATTTCTGTGCCTATGCCGTCGCCCGGCAAAACTGCAATTTTCATGATGACTTTCTGGCAAGTTGCGTTCACCAACCGCTCGGCGGTTGATGGTCGGATCAAAGGAGGGAAATTCTAAAAAATGATAGCTGCCTACGCAAGCATGGTAAGGGCCAGCCATGGCTTTGTTGCAAGCCGTTCAGCCTCAAAGGCCTTGATTTTGTCGGCGTGCTTCAAGGTCAACCCAATGTCATCCAGTCCGTTGACCAAACAGTATTTTCGAAACGCCTGAACTTCAAAGGGTAGTTCGCTGCCGTCTGGCTTGACGATGACCTGGCGTTCCAGGTCGACGGTCAGGCTGTAACCGGGGAAAGCGGCTGCCTCGTTGAACAGTTGTGCCACCTGGGCATCGCTCAACACAATTGGCAATAGCCCATTTTTAAAACTGTTGTTGAAGAATATGTCCGCATAACTGGGTGCGATGATGGCCCGAAAACCAAATTGGTCCAGCGCCCACGGTGCGTGTTCGCGCGAGGATCCGCAACCAAAATTTTTGCGAGCCAACAAAATAGAGGCCCCCTGAAAACGCGGCTGATTCAGCACAAACTCTGGATTGGGTTGACGGCTTGTCGGGTCTTGTCCGGGGTAGCCTGCATCCAGATAGCGCCATTCGTCAAACAGGTTTTGTCCAAAGCCGGTCTTGCGAATGGATTTCAGGAATTGTTTGGGAATGATGGCATCGGTGTCGACATTTTCCCGGTCCATGGGGGCGACCAGTCCCTTGTGTTGCGTGAATTTTTGCATGAGGACAACCTATTTTTTAACTGCGTTTTCAATGGCAGAGCCGGCTTTTTGAAGGTCCTGCCCCACGCCCTTGACGGTGTTGCATCCCACCAGCGCACACATTGCAACGGCCAACAATCCGAAGATGAATGATTTCATGGTGAATTCTTTTTTGTTTCTAGACAAACTTGCGCACATCAACAAAATGGCCATGAATGGCCGCGGCAGCCGCCATGGCGGGACTCACCAGATGGGTGCGTCCGCCTGCGCCTTGGCGGCCTTCAAAGTTACGGTTGCTGGTGGATGCACAGCGCTCACCAGGTTCGAGTCGATCTGCATTCATGGCCAAGCACATGGAGCAGCCTGGCTCGCGCCACTCAAAGCCTGCAGCACGGAATATGTCGTGCAGGCCTTCGCGTTCCGCTTGTTCCTTGACCAAGCCTGAGCCAGGTACCACCAGGGCCAGGCGAATGTTCGAAGCGACTTTACGCCCCACTTTTTTGACAAGCGCAGCGGCTTCGCGCATGTCTTCAATGCGGCTGTTTGTGCATGAACCAATGAAGACTTTGTCGACATACAGGTCGCTCAGGGCTTTTCCAGGTTCCAGGCCCATGTACGTCAACGCGCGCTCTATAGCCCCTCGTTTGTTGGCGTCTTTTTCGCGATCGGGGTCAGGCACCCGGTCGTTGATGCCCAGCACCATTTCTGGTGAAGTGCCCCAAGTCACTTGCGGCACCAGTTGGGATGCATCCATGTCGATCACCGCGTCAAACGACGCGTCGCTGTCTGAGTGCAAGGTGTTCCAGTAAGCCACGGCCTGGTCCCATTCAACGGTAGCCGCTGAGGCATTGGCGGCATTGGAGCCCGGAGCCAGCGGGCGACCTTTGACGTATTGGATGGTTTTTTCGTCTACGGCCACTAAACCTGCTCGCGCGCCGGCCTCGATCGCCATGTTGCACACGGTCATGCGGCCTTCCATGCTCAAGGCGCGAATAGCTGAACCGCCAAATTCAATGGTGTACCCAGTACCGCCAGCTGTGCCAATTTTGCCAATGATGGCCAGTACGATGTCCTTGCCTGTGCAACCACGAGGCAACACACCTTCGACACGGATCAGCATATTTTTTGCTTTTTTGGCAAGCAGTGTTTGCGTTGCCATGACATGCTCCACTTCACTGGTGCCAATGCCGTGGGCCAGAGCGCCAAAAGCACCGTGCGTGGAAGTATGGGAATCGCCGCACACGACCGTCATGCCAGGCAGCGTGGCACCATTTTCAGGGCCAATGACATGCACAATGCCCTGGCGGTGTGACATGAATGGGAAATAAGCGGCGGCTCCATATTCCCTGATGTTCGCGTCAAGTGTCAGCACCTGCTCTTTACTGGTCGGGTCGGTGATGCCGTCGTAGCCCAATTCCCAACCCGTGGTAGGTGTGTTGTGGTCGGCAGTGGCCACAATGGAACTTATTCGCCATACCTTGCGTTTGGCTTGGCGCAAACCTTCAAATGCTTGTGGGCTGGTGACTTCATGCACCAGATGGCGATCAATGTAAAGCAGGGAAGTACCGTCTTCCTCGGTGTGGATGACATGTTCGTCCCAGAGTTTGTCGTAGAGGGTGCGTCCCATCGTGGTTCCTTGGTAAGGAGCTGATTTTAAACGGTGACTCCCGGCCTTCATGAATAAAAAAACCCGCCGGTGTTGCCATCCGGCGGGTTTTTTAAAACGGATTTGCCTAACGTTGGCCGACGGGCTTGACGCTGCGAGTCACCGATCCAGAAAACAACTGGCGTGGGCGGCCGATTTTGTACTCTGGGTCACTGATCATTTCGTTCAATTGTGCAATCCAGCCCACGGTACGTGCCAAGGTAAACACCCCAGTGAACAGATTCACTGGAATGCCAATGGCGCGTTGAACAATGCCGGAGTAGAAGTCAACATTCGGGTACAACTTGCGTTGGACGAAGTAGTCGTCTTCGAGGGCAATTTTTTCCAGTTCTTTGGCCAGTTTGAACAAGGGGTCGTTTTCCAGACCCAACTCTGCCAGCACCTCGTTGCAGGTTTCTTGCATGAGTTTGGCGCGCGGGTCGTAGTTTTTGTACACACGGTGGCCAAAACCCATCAGTTTGACACCGGAGTTTTTGTCCTTGACTTGTTCCATGAACTGACCAACTTTGGCCACGCCACCTTGACGCTGGATGTCTTCGAGCATGTTCAGGCAGGCTTCGTTGGCACCGCCGTGTGCAGGACCCCACAGGCAGGCTACGCCTGCTGCAATGGCTGCAAACGGGTTCGTACCAGAAGAACCGCACAGACGAACGGTGGAGGTCGATGCGTTTTGCTCATGGTCAGCGTGCAAGATAAAGATGCGATCCATGGCCCGTTCAATCACCGGGTTGACTTTGTATTCTTCACATGGTGTACCAAACATCATGCGCAAGAAGTTTCCTGCGTAGCTGAGGTCATTTTGCGGGTACATGAAGGGTTGACCCACTCCGTATTTGTAGGCCATTGCCACCAGCGTCGGCATTTTGGCAATCAATCGGATGGCGGCAGTTTGACGGTGCTCCGGGTTGTTGATGTCGGTGCTGTCGTGATAGAAGGCAGACAGTGCACCGACCAAGCCCGTCAGCACGGCCATGGGGTGGGCGTCGCGACGGAAGCCGCGAAGGAAGAATTGCATCTGCTCATGTACCATGGTGTGGTTAATGATGAGCTTGTGGAAGTCATCACGCTCTTGCTGTTGGGGCAATTCGCCATTGAGCAACAAATAGCAGGTATCCAGGTAGTCGCACTGGGTGGCTAATTGTTCAATGGGGTAACCACGGTACAGCAACTCACCCTTGTCTCCGTCAATGTAAGTGATTGACGACTGGCACGAAGCGGTTGACAAAAACCCCGGATCGTAAGTGAACATGCCGGTTTGACCGTAGAGCTTGCGGATGTCAATGACATCTGGCCCCACGGTACCTTGATAGACCGGCAAATCAACACTGGGACTCCCGTTGCTGAACGATAGAGTGGCTTTGTTATCAGATAGCTTCATATAGACCTTTCAGGTGGTTCTTTCAACATACTCAAAACTTCGCAAACCTCTTCGCGCTCCAGACTAGCATCCAGTTGCAATAAAGTCTTTCGCCCAAGATGCAAATCAAGCAGGTCAGCATCGCTTAAATCCATTAAAGCGTTCAGACCTTGCACCTGCTTGACAGTCAAGCTGGCGCCGAATTTTTTAAAGAATCGTTCAATAAAAATATCGTTCTCGAGCAGGCCACGGCGGCAACGCCAACGCAGCTTGCTCAACACTCTCTCATCGACGAATTCGTCTGGGACTTGCATGCTTATGATGTGCGGATGATTTGGATCAGATGGCCCGGCGAACCATCAATTCCTTGATTTTTCCGATAGCTCGTGTAGGGTTTAAGCCCTTCGGACAAACGTCAACGCAATTCATGATGGTGGTGCAACGGAACAAACGGTAAGGATCTTCCAGATTGTCCAGTCGTTCGCTCGTGGCGTCGTCACGACTGTCTGCGATGAACCGGTAGGCCTGTAGTAAACCTGCCGGGCCAACGAACTTGTCAGGGTTCCACCAAAAAACAGGACAGCTGGTTGTACAGCTAGCGCACAAAATGCACTCGTACAAGCCATTGAGTTCTTCACGCTCCTCAGGGCTTTGCAGACGTTCCTTTTCCGGGGGGCGAGTGTCGTTAACCAAATAAGGTTTAATCGAGTGATACTGTTTGAAAAACAGTGTCATATCAACGATCAAATCGCGCACCACAGGCAAGCCCGGCAAGGGTTTGAGCACAATGGTGTCTGGCAGGGTCAGCATATTGACCAGACAGGCCAAACCATTTTTGCCATTGATATTCATGGCATCGGAGCCGCAAATACCCTCTCTGCATGAACGCCGATAGGACAGGGTCGGATCAATCGCCTTCAGCTTGGTTAAAACATCCAGCAGCATGCGCTCACTACCGTCAAGCTCGACCTCAATGGTCTGCATGTAAGGCTTGCTGTCAGTGTCGGGGTTGTAACGATAAATTTGGACGGTGCGTTTAGCCATGATTTGCTTCCTTAGATGAGGACTCGCTTTATAAGAGGGCGGTCCAGCAAGATGTCAAAGAGGATCAGTACCAAAAAGCCAAGCTTTAGAAGGTACGAATTTTGGGTGGAACGGAAGCAACCGTAAGCGGCTTGAGGTTCACCGGTTTGTAGCTGAGGCTATTGGTCGCTTTGTCCCACAACGTGTGCTTGAGCCAATTCACATCGTCGCGACCTAATGGGCAAGTGGCATCGTCAGCGGGACGGTCGTAATCTGCCACGCTGTGTGCGCCACGGCATTCGTGCCGTGCTGCCGCGGACACCATGGTGGATTGCGCTACTTCAATCATGTTTTCGACTTCGAGCGCTTCAATACGTTCGGTGTTGAATATTTGTGATTTGTCAGTCAATTTGATATCAGTTACACGCTGGCGAAGCTTAGCTATTTTTGCAACGCCTTCGTCCATGCTCGCCTGTGTTCTGAACACGCTGGCATGCTGTTGCATGATGTCGCGCATATCGCCAGCGACATCCTGAGCATATTCGCCTGTTGTGGCGGTATTCAGTCTGTTGAGACGTTCCATGGAAATGTCCGCTGAATTGGCCGGCAGGTCCTTATGCTCTTTGTTTCTATTATTGAATTCGATGATGTGAAGGCCTGCAGCACGACCAAAAACCACGATATCGAGCAAGGAGTTCGTTCCAAGACGATTGGCTCCATGGACGCTGACGCATGCGCACTCGCCGACAGCGTATAGACCGTTGACAACTTCCTGCGTCCCATTGCTTGCGGGCACAACGACCTGGCCGCTGATATTGCTTGGGATACCGCCCATTTGATAATGGTTCGTTGGGATAACTGGAATTGGTTCCTTGGTGATATCCACGTTGGCGAAGTTGTGACCGATTTCTTGGACGCTGGGCAGTCGCAATGCGATGGTGTCTGCACCCAGGTGCGTCATGTCCAAGTTGATATAGTCCTTTTTCGGGCCGCAACCACGACCTTCTTTAATTTCCTGGTCCATGCAACGAGACACAAAGTCACGCGGGGCCAAATCTTTCATGGTTGGCGCATAGCGTTCCATAAAGCGTTCGCCATTGCTGTTGCGCAAAATAGCCCCTTCGCCGCGGCAGCCTTCGGTCAACAACACGCCAGCTCCGTGCACGCCAGTTGGGTGAAATTGCCAAAATTCCATGTCTTGCAATGGGATGCCAGCTCTAGCAGCCATACCCAAGCCATCGCCAGTGTTGATGTATGCGTTGGTCGACGCTGCAAAGATGCGGCCTGCACCACCGGATGCCATCATGACGCTCTTGGCCTGCAAGATGTGCACCTCACCGGTTTCCATTTCCAATGCGGTCACACCGACGACATCGCCATCAGCATCGCGAATCAGGTCTAGCGCCATCCATTCCACAAAGAAATTGGTCCGAGCTTTGACATTTTGCTGATACAAGGTGTGCAGCATGGCGTGACCCGTGCGGTCAGCTGCAGCACAGGCGCGCTGCACTGGTTTTTCGCCGTAGTTGCTGGAGTGGCCACCGAACGGACGCTGGTAAATCGTGCCGTCAGGATTGCGGTCAAATGGCATGCCAAAATGCTCAAGCTCATACACTACTTTAGGTGCTTCACGACACATGAATTCGATGGCGTCTTGGTCACCCAACCAGTCGGAGCCCTTGATGGTGTCGTAAAAGTGGTAATGCCTGTTGTCCTCAGCCATATTAC
>CAIOAQ010000035.1 GCA_903856025.1 uncultured beta proteobacterium | reverse complement strand
CTCAAACAACTCGTCGGCCATGGACTGCGAGCTTTCGCGGGTAGCACTGTGGGTAAACAGGGTTTGCCGGGTGACATAGAGGGAACCTTTGGGGCCAAGAATCCCCGGTGCGAAGGGTGCCACCGGTCCCGAGGCGTTACCAAAACTGGCCATCAATCCAAAAGCCTGCAGACAGTCCAGTGACTTGTCCCAAGTGTCTTTGCCAACCGAGTCGTAAACCGCCTTGACGCCCTTGCCAGCCGTGATCTCCTTGACCCGTGCCAGAAAATCTTCTTTTGCATAATTAATAGCAAATGATGCACCGTTTTCAAGGGCTAGAGTACATTTTTCATCTGAACCTGCGGTGCCGATCAAGCGCAGGCCCATGGCTTTGGCCCACTGGCAGGCGATCAGACCTACGCCTCCGGCGGCAGCGTGAAACAGCACAAAATCCCCGGCCTGCAATCCGCCTTGCGGCTGGGTGCGTTTGAGCAGGTATTGCGCCGTCAGCCCTTTGAGCATCATGGCCGCGCCGGTCTCGAAACTGATGGCATCGGGCAATTTACACACACACTTGGCGGGCATCACCCGCAGTTCGCAGTAGCTGCCGGGCGGCTGGCTGGCGTAGGCCGCACGGTCACCCACCTGAAGGTGCGTCACCCCATCGCCCACCGCGTCCACTACACCAGCGGCTTCCATGCCGAGTTGCTGCGGCAACGTCATCGGGTAGAGACCACTGCGTTGGTACACGTCAATGAAATTCAAACCCACCGCATGGTGGCGAATGCGGATTTCACCCGGACCGGGTTCGCCCACTGCCACATTGACCAGTTTGAGTTGTTCAGGGCCGCCGTGCTGGTCGATGCGTATCGCGCGTGACATGTTGTTCATGGATGAATCCTTTGCAAGAGTACAAAACAGGACCAAATGGTGCCACGAAACCAAAAGCCCGGTGCATGGATAGCTTCAAAATCAAGGATGGGTCAGAAAACATTTCAGTTCAGCCACGTACGCAACAGACATGATCTGCCAAAATGCCACTTCAACTTTGCACCGTTGCCTGCCTTGTCCATCACCCCATTTTTACTTTGCATCCAGCGCCTGGTCCGCTTGGGATCGGCTTTTGGCCTGCTGATGGCAGCGACCACCTGTTTTGCACAAAGTGACAACAGCACGACAAAAGCGGCGTTGCACCTGCGCATCGTCGGTGGTTTGGCGGGACTCAACCAATTCACGCACCAGGAAGAGCCGTTCTGGAGCCATGAGTTGGAGCGCCTGAGCCAAGGCAAATACACCGCCGAAATCGTCCCGTTTGACCGTGCCGGTGTACCTGGCAATGACATGTTACGGCTGTTACAGCTGGGCGTCATGCCCTTTGGCACCACCTTGGTCAGTGCATTGGCGCAAACTTTCCCCGCGTACGCAGCGGTTGACCTGGCGGGGCTCAACCCGAACATGGCCAGTCTTAAAAAGAGCGTGACAGCCTTTCGTCCTTACCTTGAAAAAGAGCTGCGCAAGCGCCACAACATCCAGATGTTGGCGCTGTACGTGTACCCTGCTCAAGTGGTCTTTTGCAACCGACCGTTCAAAGGTTTATCCGATCTGAGTGGTCGGCACATTCGGGTTTCGTCGGCCACTCAGTCTGACTTTGTCAGTGCGCTCGGTGCCGTGCCTGTGGTTACCAGTTTTAGCCAGATCATGCCAAACATGCAATCCGGCAACACCGACTGTGCCATCACGGGAGCCATGTCGGGCAACAACATGGGGCTGCATCAGGTCACCAGCCACGTTCACAGTTTGCCTGTCACATGGGGGTTGGCAGTCTTTGGTGCCAACAAGGATGCCTGGGACGGACTGCCCCCGGATCTGAAAGCTTTGCTCAGCCGCGAGCTTCCACGGCTCGAAGCAGCCATCTGGCAGACAAGCGAGCGCGAAACCAGTGAGGGTTTGGCCTGCGACACCGGTGCGGCTGAATGCATATCTGGCACCCGCGGAAAGATGGTCAGCATCCAGACAGATGCCAAAGATGAACAACTGCGCCAACAAATTTTCGATGCCACCGTCCTACCCCGCTGGCTCGCACGCTGCGGCGCGGGCTGCGACGCGCTCTGGCGACAAACCATAGGGGCCACGTCCAACACGGCGAGACCCCACCAGCCATGACTGGTTTCAAGTTCAAGCCAATTCAGTCCGTCGTCATCGGGGTGGTGTTGGCCTTTTTGTTGGCAGTCTCAGCCGCCGCCGCGACCTTGATCTGGAAACTGCGGGCCGATGCACTGGCCAGCAGTGCAACCCAGGCGTCCCGTTTTGTCGGCAGTGCGGTGGCATCCTTGAACCGGACGCTCCTGGGCGTGGATGTGCTGCTGTCGAGTCTGGAAGAATCTCTGGCACTGGCAGAGCAACACCCCGACTCCATCGATGCCCCTGCTGCCAGTCAGATGATGCACACCATCGTGGGGCGTAATTTGCTGTTGCGCCGACTTGCGCTGATGGATGCCAACGCCAGGACCATCGCTTCCTCTGATGCGTTCGAGGCCGGTGCCAAGGAAGTGCCCACTGGATTTTTAAATCGCGTGTTGAGCCCGCAGGTCGCGGCCCTGACCATCAGCGAGCCCCTGAAACAAGCCAGCAGTGGCGAACACGTCCTCTTGCTGGGACGCGCGCTGAAGCTTGCAGACGGATCACGCGTGGTCGCCCTGGCTGAAGTCCTGGTGTCGCAGTTCAACCTCATCATGTCACAAGGCGCTGACATCCCTGGCCTGGAGATCACCCTGGAACGCAGCAATGGCCAACTGCTGGCAGCGCTGCCGGCCAAGGATCGGCTGCTGGGCAGCATCCTGCCAGATTCCTTTATCCAGGGACTAAATCGTACCGAGTCTCGTGCGGCACGTCTGAGTGGGCAGACCGCCCTCGTCAGTGCGCAGTCGATCCTGTACGACGACGTGCTGATCGCCGCCAGCATCCCGATCGACATGATCCTGACCTCGTGGCGCAGTGAAACCAAGTTGGTGACCGTTGTGGCACTGCTGTTTGCTGCCATGGTGGTGGCTGCGGGCGGCCTGTCCATCTGGTACCTGGAACGCATGGCACAAGCTCGCCTGACCATCAAACGTTCCAGGGATGAAATCGAGCATCTGGCGTTTTATGACCATCTGACCCACCTGCCCAACAGGATGCTTCTGATGGACCGCCTCAACCACGCACTGAAAAGCACTGCGCGCACCCAATGCTACGGCGTCATGCTGTTTTTGGATCTGGACAATTTCAAGGACATCAACGACACCAAAGGTCATGATGTGGGTGACCAACTGCTTCAACAAGTAGCGCAGCGCCTTAGTTCCCATGTCCGGACCAATGACACCGTGGCTCGTTTGGGCGGTGATGAATTTGTGGTGCTTCTTGAAGACCTGTCAAAAAACCCTATTGAGGCTGCGGAACTTGCCAGACGCGTTGGAAAAAATCTGATCAGCCAATTGGCGCAGCCTTATTACATTGATGGCCAAGAACATAAAAGCAGCGCCAGCATTGGTGCTGCCATGTACGGAGCTGAATCGGGTGGTGCCGCCGATTTGCTCAAGCAAGCCGACATCGCCATGTACCGTGTCAAGGCCTTGGGACGCAATGATTTGTGCTTCTTTGACCCCCAAATGCAAGCCGACATCACGGCACACGCAGCGCTTGAAGTCGATTTGCAAAATGCCGTGCGGTTGCAACAGTTTATGTTGTTCTATCAGCCGCAAGTGGGGCCGCAAGGGCATATCGTGGGGGCTGAAGTACTGATCCGTTGGCAGCACCCAACGCGCGGCATGGTGTCACCGGCCGAGTTCATTCCGGTAGCAGAAGAAAGCGATGTGATCAATGACATTGGACTGTGGGTGCTTCACACGGCCTGCCAGCAACTGGCCAAATGGCAACAATTTACCTCCACCGCCCACTTGCAACTGGCGGTGAATGTGAGTGCGCGCCAGTTCAGACAGGCTGATTTTGTGTCCCTGGTCGAACAAGTAATCGAGCAAACCAGCATCCTTCCCCACGGACTCAAACTTGAGCTGACCGAGTCTTTGGTGCTGGATGACATTGACGACACCATCGGGAAAATGGCGGTTCTCAAAAGTCTTGGCGTGCGCTTTTCCATGGACGACTTTGGCACAGGCCAGTCCTCTTTGAGTTATTTAACGCGCCTTCCTTTGGACCAGCTCAAGATTGACCAGTCCTTTGTTCGCAACATTGGCATCAAACCAAGCGATGGCATGATTGTCCAAACCATCATTGGTATGGCCAGCAACCTGGGGCTGGAGGTGATCGCTGAAGGCGTTGAAACCCTGGACCAACAGGTCTTCCTCGACGCGCACGGTTGCCAGCTGTACCAGGGTTATCTGTTTGGCAAGCCAAGCCCCTTGCCCGGCTTCGAGGCTTTGTTGCGTGCCGAATTGAGCCCCGTGTGAGCCATCTCAAAATCACCCCAAAAGCCGCATTGCTGCTGACGCTGCCGCCGCTCTTCTGGGCCGGGAACGCTGTCGTGGGGCGCGTGATTGCCCCACTGATCTCGCCCATGACGCTGAACCTGCTTCGCTGGGCCCTTGCGTTCACCTTGTTGCTGCCTTTAGCCGCACCGGTGCTGCGCCAAGGCAGCGCCTTGTGGCCCAGCTGGCGACGTTTTGCAGCCCTGTCGCTGTTGGCGATTGGTGGTTACAACGCGCTGCTGTACCTATCCCTGAACACCTCCACCCCCATCAACGTCACGCTGGTGGGTTCCATCACGCCGGTATGGATGCTGCTCATTGGTCGCTT
>CAIOAQ010000034.1 GCA_903856025.1 uncultured beta proteobacterium | reverse complement strand
TTTCTGATGTGATTCATCAAGGGAACCGAATGAGTGAAGTAGAAAAGAAGCAAACAGAAAAAAGGGCGCGGTCAAAAGAGACGCGCCCTGAACCAACTCGTTTGGCAACTGCAGAAGTTGGATGGGTATTGTAGGCAAATCAGCCAGAAAAAACACCCCAAAACCGCTCGTTACCCCCGCTTGTCAGCACAGACTCTATTTTATACACAGGTTATCAACAAATCGGCAAGAACCTCAACGATTGGGTCGAATCACTGTATATTGAGCCCACTCACCGCGACGAAACAGGACATTCAAAGGTTTTGATTTGTCGTACTTTGACAACAGCGCTTCGAATTCCGCCACATTATTCACCGACATATTGGCAGCAGAAAGAATCACATCACCCTCGCGAAGTCCGGCCCTGGCGGCAGCATCCGCCGCACCGTCAACCTGCACGCCACCTTTAACACCCAGATCCTTTTTGACGGCATCCGTCAGGTCGCTGACCATCAAACCGAGTGCCTGTGCCGCAGACGTTTGTTTTGGTTTAGAGGACTTGTCCGCCGCCTTGACCACCGCTTTTTCGCTCTCAATTTCGGCGATCACCACGCTCAGATCCTTGGCGCTGCCACGGCGGAAAACAGTCAGCGTGCTCTTGGTGCCGGGCTTCGTGCTACCGACCATCCGCGGCAAATCGCTGGATTTTTCCACCACTTTGCCATCAAATTTGATGATGATGTCGCCAGCCTCCACGCCGGCCTTTTCAGCAGGTGCGCCCTTTTCGACAGCACGCACCAGAGCGCCCCGCGGCTTGCCAAGACCGATCGATTCAGCAACCTCTTTGGTCACCTGGTCAATCTGCACGCCAATGCGACCCCGCGTGACGTGGCCATTGGCACGCAACTGTTCGCTGACGTGGACCGCTTCATCCATCGGGATCGCAAATGAAATGCCCATGGACCCGCCTGATCTGGAATAAATCTGGCTGTTGATGCCCACCACTTCACCACGCATGTTGATCAATGGCCCCCCCGAATTGCCTGGGTTGATGGCGACATCGGTCTGGATGAACGGCAAGTAATCGCCTGTATCGCGTTGCTTGGCACTGACAATGCCCGCCGTCACCGTATTTTCCAAACCAAACGGTGACCCAATGGCCATGACCCATTCGCCTACCTTGAGGCGGCTGACATCACCCACCTTCACCGCTGGCAGGCCAGTGGCTTCAATTTTCACCACTGCGACATCGCTGCGTTTGTCTGTTCCGATGATTTTTGCCTTGAATTCGCGCTTGTCGGTCAAGGTCACCAGCACTTCGTCCGCGCCCTCAACCACATGCGCGTTGGTCATGATCATGCCGTCGGATGTCAGGATAAAACCTGAACCCACGCCACGCGGCTGTTCATCATCCTGAGGCTGAGGCTGAGGCTGACCATGACCGCGCGGAATTTGCCTGGGGTTGTTTGGCACATTCGGAATAGGCAGACCAAAACGTCTGAAAAAATCCAGCATATCCGGGTCCAACTGTCCAGAACCGCCCTGTGCGACATTCACTTTTTCCATGGTTCGAATGTTGACCACGGACGGTCCCACTTGTTCAACCAAGTCCGTGAAGTCCGGCAGCGCACGAACTTGCGCCATGGCGGAAGACACGGGCAGAACCACGACCGATGTGGCGATCAACATCACGCCACCGAGTGCAAAAGTACACAATTTTCCCCAAATGAATCGCATTATTTTTTGCCTTTCGAAAACAAAACAGACGAACACATCACGATCTATTTTTTCCGTTCAAGCCCCATTGCAAACATTTCCAGGGTTTGCATGGGAACCTCACCGACCGCGACGACCCACCAAGCACCTACCCTGCGGGTAAGCATTTGGGTGGCACCAACCGCAAAAGTTTCATGCGGTTGCGTTCTGAGATGGCGAGCCTCGTCAAATGGTTCAATAAACAGCGACACAGAGGCCAATCCATCGGAAAAAATCCATTGCATGGAACCGTTGGTTGCCGTTTGAGCTGCAGTCGAGTGTTTGTAGCCACTGACCGATCTGAAACCGGGAATTTCCCCCTGGAGGCTCCACCCTTCCTGATCCGCGGTGGTGTGGTTGACGTCCAACTTCCTGATCTCGTAGCCGTCGGCGTTGTCCATCATGGCGCTGAGTTTGAGCCAACTCAACGGCCTGGCAAATTGCAATTCAGAAAACGCGGCTTGCTCCAGCACGCCCCGCGCTGAATCGATCGTCTGAAGTTTGACGACCAAGCCAGTGCTTTGAACTGTCCATATCCTGTAGCCAAATCGCAAGTTGTCACGCGGCTTGAGTTCAACCACGTCGGTGACGAAACCAGCCACCCGGTCATGCCCAAGTGCCTGCAATTGGTAGAACTGTACGATCGATGAATCAGCCCGGTCCAGCATGCTCGCGAACAAGCCCAAGGACTCACGTTTCTCTGCAATAGCCAAGCGAGTCTGCGGCATATAGGTCACCACCTGATCGTTGCGACGGTAGGTGCGACGCGGTGTTCCGGACAAGGCATCAACCCGTTCGAGTTGCTGCTCACCTTCACACACATGCCAGATTTTTGCCGAGAACATGGCGTGACCGGTGGTCACCACAAAAGTACCCACATAAGCGCTTTGATGTGCAGCGTCATGTATGCGTTTAAGCCATGGTGCCAAATTTTGAACGGTTTGCGAAACGCCGCTGACAACTCCAAGTGGGGGCTCACCGATGCGGCTTTGCGCTTGTGCCGACCCCATCACGGAGAAAACCAGCAAAAAATACGCCAGAAACTTCAACGTCCACCCTCTTCAAAGGTCGCATTACGCAAGAAACCGGACGGCATTTGCAACGCAGAGGCGCCACCGTATTGCCGATGTGCCGCCAACAGCGCATCCAAATGTGGATCACGGATCATGACCTGTGGCTCATCAGATGTCATTGCCAAGGCCGAGGTTCCGTCCTTGCGCACCAGAATTTTCCTGGTACTTGCTGATGTATCACCCACCAGCTGAACTGACGATGCCAACGGCGCAAAAACTGGCGCACCTTGTTGCGCCAATTGCTGCACAGCAGTGGGGTCCGAAACCCCGGCCCAATGCAGGCCTTGCCAGGTCAACACACTGACCAATGCCACCGAAGCCAAACCCACCACCAAACGCCATGAGCTGTCATTGGCACTCTTTGTACTTAAGGAAATATTGACAGTAGCCCTCGTGTTTTCTATGGGTATAGCTACTTCTTTAATAG
>CAIOAQ010000033.1 GCA_903856025.1 uncultured beta proteobacterium | reverse complement strand
CTCAAACAAGCAAAATTTTCAGAATCGTCAGCGTCCGCAGTGGCCGAACTGGAGACCGTCGGGGCACACAGTTAACGCTTTTGACACCTATTCGCCGCGAACGTCTCCTTTGGGGCAGGCATTTGGAGATGCTCACCGTCTGTTGGTAACCCAAAGGCGACGGTCGATCATCAGAATTGACTTCCCGTTAACAGACACTGACGAATTGGAGCTATCGACCCTAAAGAGACACACGCCCCGCCTAACATCGATCGTCCGGTTATATTCCGCAATCGGTCACTGAGGTATCTCAAGCGCGCTTCAAATACGCTTCCAATTCAGCGAGTGGTAGAGGCCGGCTGAACAGATATCCCTGATACTCATGGCAGCCCTGCGCTTCAAGAAACTCTCGTTGACGTTCGGTCTCCACGCCCTCGGCGATGACGTTCAGGTTGAGCCCCAGCCCCATAGTGATAATTGCGCGGGCGATGGTCTCATCTTTGGCGATGCCGGGGAGGTTGCGCACGAAGGATTTGTCGATCTTGAGTTGATCCAGCGGCAACTGTGCCAGATAAGATAAAGACGAATATCCGGTGCCAAAATCGTCCATGGAAAAACACACACCCAATTGTTTAATCGCCTGCATCTTGGCGATGGTGTCTTTAACGTCTTCCAGCAACATGCTTTCGGTCAACTCCAGTTTCAAGCGTCCCGGATTGGCGCCGCTGATAGTCAGCACGCTCTCTACTTGAGCCACAAAATCCGGCTGACGGAATTGGCGGGCACTGACATTGACTGCAATTTGTAATCCGCCTGCCAGCGTGTCGTTCTCCCATGTTTTGATTTGGTCACAGGCGGTTTCCAACACCCAGCGTCCTATGGGCAGAATCAGCCCGGTGTCTTCCGCCAGAGGAATGAACTCATCCGGCGGCACTAAGCCTCGTTGCGGATGCTGCCAGCGCACCAGTGCTTCAACACCGACCACCCGATGGGCAGCATCGAGCTGCGGTTGGTAATAAAGTCTGAGCTGTTTGAGCGAAACCACCTTATGCAGCGCGGTTTCAATGACACTGCGCCGCTCCAGTGCATCCTGCATGGCGGGGTCAAAAAAGCGCAACTTATCGCGCCCCGAAGTCTTGGCTTGATACAGTGCAAGATCGGCGTGTTTGAACAACTCTTCTACGGAGTTCTGACCATGAAACAAACCGACGCCGATACTGGTCTTGCAATGATATTCATAACCTCTCAAGTTGAAGGGCGCAGCTAAAGTTGCCCGCAGCTTATCGCCGAGTTGAGCGCCCAATACGGCAGCCTCCTCTGCGGTCCTGCCCAATTCTTCCATCAGCACCACGAACTCGTCGCCCCCTTGGCGTGCCACCGTATCTTTTTCGCGCACGCCTTCGCGCAAACGCTGCGCCACATCGACCAGCAACAGATCGCCCACATCGTGACCACGCGTGTCATTGAGCGCTTTGAAATGGTCGAGGTCGATAAAAAATAGCGCACCAAACAATTCACTACGTGCTGTGGCGGCAATGGCCTGACCTAGCCTGTCTTGCAACAAGCGGCGATTAGGTAGCTTGGTCAGCGGATCGTAATAGGCCAAGCGGTGTATCTCGGCCTCGGCTACCTTGCTCTCGGTGATGTCGGTAAAGTTACCCACAAAATGTGTGACGACTTGGTCTGGCGAGTTAATTGCGGAGATGGTTAGTATCTCTGGGTAAATCTCGCCGTTTTTGCGCTTGTTCCATATCTCGCCCTGCCAGTAGCCGTTCTCTTTAAGCGCAGCCCACATCTGATGATAGAACAAGGAACCTTGGCGTCCCGAGTGCAGCATGGCCGGTGTTTTGCCAATCGCCTCGGCAGCGCTATAGCCGGTCAAGTAGATCGG
>CAIOAQ010000032.1 GCA_903856025.1 uncultured beta proteobacterium | reverse complement strand
CGACGTGAGGCGTGTAAATGGCCTTGTGTTTGCCGCGCAAACGGAGAGCAACTTCGCTGGCTACTCGTCCGAGGACCTTGTCGGTCGCGTCAATCACAAACCACTCGTGCACGACCTCAGCGGGTTTTGCGCTGAAAGTTGACATGAGATTTCTCTTTAAAAAGAAGGGTTTGGCGGGCTCTTTTCTACGGTCGGCGTTCCTCTGATGGGAATCTCTTAGGTAGGGATTCACTCGGCAAACGCCCCGATGGAACACCATTGGAGCGCGACTGAGACACTTCGCCGCGGAGCCACAAAAGCGCTGCGAAGCCGAGCATTATACAAATTTCCCGGGCAACCGGGTAACATCGACACATGTTCAGTTATCGCCACGCCTTTCATGCCGGCAACCATGCCGATGTTCTCAAGCACACCGCCTTGATCGCCGTGCTGCGCCACATGACCCAAAAGGACACGGCGCTGAACGTGTTTGACACCCATGCAGGGGCAGGCTTGTACCGACTGGATGGCGACTACGCCCAAACCAGTGGCGAAGCTGCGGATGGGTTCCTGCGCCTCATATCCAAAGAAAATCAGACTCTACCCCTTAAAGAACAAGCGCCAGCAGCTATAAAAAACGCAGCAAAGCCCGCCCCCCCATCGAACCCCTTGCCCGCAGCCCTCCAGGACTACGTGGATGTGGTGGCCAGTTTCAACAAAGGCACCAGCCACACGGTCTACCCGGGCTCGCCTTTCATCATCCAACACTTGCTGCAAGGGCGTGACCGAGACCGCCTGAAATTGTTTGAATTGCATCCCACCGATGCAAAAACCCTGCGCGCCAACATTGCCCAGCTAGAAGCTGGTCGCCTGATCACGGTACACCAAGAGGACAGCTTTGAAGGGCTGAAGAAATTTCTGCCTCCACCTTCTCGTCGGGCGCTGGTGCTGTGCGACCCCAGCTACGAGCTCAAAACCGACTACGCCCGTGTAATTGCCATGATGACCGATGCCGTTCAACGGTTTGCGACAGGCACCTACATGGTCTGGTACCCCATCATCCCGCGCCCTGAGGCCCACGACCTGCCGCGCAAGCTCAAAACCTTGGCTGTGCGCGAAGGTCGCCCCTGGCTGAACGCCACGCTGACAGTCAAATCCAGCAAGCTCACCACCGACGACGAGGGTGACGTGGTGCGACCAGGTTTGCCGTCCAGCGGCGTGTTTGTGATCAACCCACCACACACCTTGAAAGCCACCTTGAAAGAGGCACTGGGCGCGGCAGCCAAGCTGCTGGCGCAAGACAAGAACAAAGGGTTTGAAGTCGAGTCCGGCAGCTGACTTTGTGAGTTCTAAGGCCAGCGGGCGACCTGTTCCGCTGCCTTCCACTCGGCGTCAAGTGCCGGATCCCCCTCCAAGTGCCCTTTGAGCATGGGCAGGGCGTCAAAACCCCAGAACAGCTTGCCATCGACTTCGAACGTCGGCACTCCGAACACCCCTTTGGCAATGGAGTCGTCGGTGTTGGTTTTGAGTTGCCCTTTGACGACCTCACCATTCGGATCTTGCTTGGGCGACAACTGGGTCGCAAGTATGTTCAGGCGCTGCCCGTCGGCCGCATCCGCACCGCCCTGCCAGACGTGGCGAAATGCCGTCTCACACACATAACGGTTAGACAAGCCGCCCTCACCACAGGCCACCGCCAACCGCAACAAACCCAGCGGGTTGAAGGGATGCTGGGCAGGCATTTGCACGACGACGCCATGCTGGCGCGCCAGCCACAACACCTGCCGGTATGTCCATTCACGCTTGCCCGGAATCTCTGCCGGACCAAGTTGTCCGTGGTGCTTGAGCAGCGCCGCAAACAAAATCGGCTTGTAGCTCACGCTGTAACTGTGCCCGATCAGCACTTCGGGCAGTTTTTCAAACGCCAGAGAGGCGTAGGGAGAAATAAAGTCCAGGTAAAAAGTGATGTGTTTCATGGGGTTTCAGCTTGCAGCATCAAATAAATCGTCTGTAGAGGCTTTCAGCAACGGGGCAACCCGTGCCTCGATGTCCCGCCAGACTTGCCGTTTGAACGTTTCATCTGCAGTACCCCAGGCCGTGATTTCAGTCAAGGTACGCAGGCACCCTTGGCACCACCCCGTGGCCTCGTCCATCTGGCACACCGACATGCAGGGCGATGGCACCGCTTGTGCACATTTTTGGCTTCCAGCCCCTATATCTTGTGCGGTAGCCGCTACAAATATCAGCGCTTTTTGATCAAAACTCATGGTCAATCTTGAACCGTGACGTCGGCCACCGGCGCCCCGGTCAAATGCTTCAGGTCCATGGGCTGCAGCCTGAACACCCCATGTGGATGCCCCGCAGCGGCCCATATCTCGTCAAACCGCAACAAGTCCCGGTCGATCAGCGTCACCGGAGGCACGGCGTGCCCCACGGGTGAAACCCCACCAATCGAAAACCCCGTGCTGCTTTTGACAAAGTCGGCATCGGCACGACCGAGTTTTTGCCCATCCAGACAGACCAGCGCCTGAACTTTTTTTTCATCCACCCGCCTGTCACCCGATGTAATCACAAGTACCGCGACCGCATCGGGCTTGCGTTTGAAAATGATGCTCTTGGCAATCTGTCCAAGCGAAATGCCCAAGGCATCCGCAGCCTGTTGTGCAGTACGGGCGGCATCATCGAGCATCACTGGCGCGTGGGGATGGCCTTTGTCATGCAGCACTTTGGCCACACGCTGCACGCCCTCGGGCAAGTGCTTCCATTCAGCGTGACTCATCAACTGTTCCGTTTGTTGAACAGCGCCTTGCCCGCCCGTGCATTGGTCGGGCGCCCCAGAAAATCACTGATGAACTGACCCGCGTCAATGAGCTTGTCCAGATCAATGCCGGTGTCGATGCCCATGCCGTGCAGCAAATAAACCACATCTTCGGTGGCCACGTTGCCAGTTGCCCCCTTGGCATAGGGACAGCCACCCAAGCCAGCCACCGACGCATCAAACTGCCAGATGCCCATTTGCAGACAGATCAGCGTATTGACCAGGGCTTGTCCATAGGTGTCGTGAAAATGCCCCGATACCTCATTGATGTCAAAGTGCTTCAGCGTGGCTTCCATGGCGCGCTGCACCTTCAACGGGGTGCCCACACCAATGGTGTCGGCCACCCCCACGTGCTGCACGCCAATGCCCTTCATCAAACCAGCCAGGTAGCTGACGCGATCCGGCGACACCTCGCCTTCATACGGGCAACCCACGGTGCAACTCATGGCCCCGCGAACATAGATGCCTGCGGCGCGTGCAGCAGCAACCACAGGCGCAAAGCGTTCGATGCTTTCAGCCATGCTGCAATTGATGTTTTTCTGGCTGAAGGCCTCGCTGGCCGAGCCAAAAACCACAATTTCATTGGGATGGGTCAAAAGCGCCGCATCGAACCCTTGAAGGTTGGGCGTCAGCACCGAGTAGCGCACGCCGGCCAGGCGGTTGATGCCAGCCATCACCTCCGCGTTGTCGGCCATCTGCGGCACCCATTTGGGCGACACAAAGCTGGTGACTTCAATTTCTTTCAGCCCAGCGGCTTGTAGCCGATGCACCAGCTCGATCTTGACAGAGGCAGGCACCATCTGCTTTTCATTTTGCAGCCCATCACGCGGGCCGACCTCAACCAGTTTGACACGCGCAGGTAAATTCAAATGTTTCATTGGTAAAAATTGGTGAAAATTCACAGATACCACTGGCACTGTTTGTGGAGCAACGTGGCCCCCTGAAACAGGCCACCCCGCAGGAAAATCTCAACACCTCAGACCATCTCAGAAGCTCTCCCAATCTTCTGCAGCCTCTGACTTGGCCACTTTAACCGGCGCAGCGGCCTTGGCTGCCCCTAACAATACCTTGGGTTTCACCGCCAACGTCGACCGTTTGGCGGGGGCGGGCCGGGCCGTGCTGTACTTGCTGTATTCAGGTCGGCTGCGAGGCTCCATGGCATGGCCGCTGGTTGGCGACAACTTGAACACGGCCACGACCTGCACCAGATCCTCGGCCTGGGACTTAAGGCTGCTCGCCGCAGCGGCGATCTCTTCGACCAGCGCGGCATTTTGCTGGGTCGCGTGGTCCATCTGAGCCACCGACTCTCCAACCTGGGATACCCCAAGGCTTTGCTCGTTGCTCGCCGCACTGATCTCGCCCATGATGTCGGTGACACGCCGGATACTGCCCACCACCTCGTTCATGGTGACACCAGCCTGATCGACCAGCGTGGTGCCCTGCTCCACACGCTCGACGCTGGCGTTGATGAGCGTCTTGATTTCTTTTGCCGCCTCCGCGCTGCGACCAGCCAAACTCCGCACTTCCGAGGCCACCACGGCAAAGCCGCGTCCCTGTTCACCGGCACGGGCGGCTTCAACTGCCGCGTTCAAAGCCAGAATGTTGGTCTGAAATGCGATGCCGTCAATGACGCTGATGATGTCGCTGATCTTGCGTGAAGCGTCATTGATGCCTTTCATGGTCTCGACCACCTGACCGACCACCTCTCCACCCTTGACGGCCACACTGCTGGCGCTTTGGGCGAGTTGATTGGCTTGGCGGGCGTTATCGGCATTTTGCTTGACGGTGTCATTGAGCGCTTCCATGGCCGCCGAGGTCAGTTGTAACGCACTGGCCTGGCTTTCGGTGCGTGCACTCAGATCGGTATCGCCTTGAGCGATTTCCGCACTGGAAGCGGCGACCGCTACAGAGCCTTCACGGACCCTGGCAACAATGCTGGAAATGTTGTCCCGCATCGCCTCGATGGCATGCAGCAAGCTCGACTGATCGCCCGGCTTCAGCGCAATATCGACGGTTAAATCCCCCTGCGCAATGCGCCGCGTCACAGCCTCCGCATAAAGCGGCTCCCCTCCGAGTTGACTAAGCAAACTGCGGGTGACGAGCACGCTGATTCCAATCAAAATAATGGCCAGCACGATGGAGCCCGCCGCGATGGCGATCAAACGATCCCTGATCGAGGTCTCGATGGTGTCACCGTACACGCCTGAGCCCACCACCCACCCCCATGGCGCAAAGCCCTTGACGTAGGAAATCTTCGGCACCGGGTTAGCACTCCCTGGCTTGGGCCACATGTAAGGAACAAAACCACCGCCGCCCGATTTCACGGTGTTGACAAAGTCCACGAACAGGTGTTTCCCCGTCGGGTCTTTGTTGTCGGTGAGGTCTTTGCCATCCAGTTCGGGTTTGATCGGGTGCATCACCATTTTGGGTTGCATGTCGTTGATCCAGAAATACTCTGTCCCGTTGTAGCGCAAGGCTTTGACCGCCTCCATGGCGCGTTGCTTGCCCTCGTCCTCGGTGAGTTTGTTTTGGGTCACAAGTTCGTGAAAGTGCGAAATCAGTGCATGCGCAACTTCCACATTCTGGCGTACGCCCTCTTGACGTTCTTCGCGCAAGATCTTGGATTCAGAGTGCAGCGACACCGCGGCCTGAGCCAGAACGCCGATCAATGCAACCGCGACGATCAGCCACAACCGCGTTGAAATGGTCTGTAAGCCAAGTTTGAACATGTGCATCTCCTGACAATGTGATTCATAGAAGCACCAGGGTGGCGAATCCCGAGATCGTCACGAGGGAGCGTATTTGCAAGACTGTAGCAGCATCCCCATGGGCGATCATTTTTATCGTGCACGCGCAACCCCCGTCGTCAGTACCCCCCCTGCAAATCAACCATTCCGCCTACCTGCGCACCGACTTGCATGGCGGCGATCTTGCCGACGATTTGGGCAATGCTGGTTTCTCGCAGGGTGCGGGCCGAGGTGTGCGGGGTCATCACCACCTTGGGATGGTGCCAAAACGCATGCTCGGGCGGCAGAGGTTCCTGTCGGAACACGTCCAGCAAGGCCCCAGCCAGTTGTCCACTGTCGAGCAGCGCCAGCAGGTCTTCATCTACCAGATGCGCCCCGCGCGCCACGTTGATAACATAGCCACCCGGTTGCAAACGGCTCAGGGCATCATGATCAAGAATGTTAACGGTCTGCGGCGTGAGCGGCAGCAGGTTCACCAGCACCCGGCTGCTGGCCAAAAAATCATGAAACTGCGCAGCCCCCACAAAAGGCCGCACACCCTCCAGCGCCTTGGCGGTACGGCTCCAGCCGTTGACCGGAAACTCAAAGTGCGCCAGCGCCTGCGCCACCCGCGCACCCAGCACGCCCAGGCCCATCACGCCCACGGGAAAGTCGCTGCGCTGACGCGGCTTGTGAAACGTCCATGTGCCACGGCGAATCTCTTCGGCATAGGTATCCAGTTCCCGAAAATGACGTATGACAGCCTGGCAGACGTATTCAGCCATCTGCACCGCCATGCCTGCATCCTCCAGCCGCACCACCACCGCGTGAGGTGGCAAGCGCAGCTTGAGCAGCGCATCCACCCCAGCACCAATGTTGAAGATGGCTTTGAGCTGCCGTTGTTCGTCAAAAAATTGCTGCGGCGGCATCCAGACCACCGCAGCATCCGCCAGCACCGCACCCGGTTGCCACACAGAAACTTGTGCCTGCGGCAGGGCGGCGCGCAGACCTGCCAGCCAGGGTTCGGAGTCGGTGTTGGTGCAACAAAAGCTGATGCGAAACGGCGTCATAATTACTTTCAATTTGATAGCTATAAGCCCATAAGAAATAAGGGAAAGAGGTCCAATTTCTTACCTATTTACACCTCACCCCAGCGCGCCCAGATTAGAGCCTTCTAGCGCTCTGTGTCGTAGATCCTTGGTCTTCACTTCATCTGCAACACGCCTTCTGCTCATGCAGAATTTAAGGCGTTGCGTCGACCGGTTGAATCCGCCCCACATTCCCGTCGTCAAAAAATGCCAGCCCATGTGTTCACGGTACCTACTCCATTGATCTTCACGGAATGCCTTGAAGCAT
>CAIOAQ010000031.1 GCA_903856025.1 uncultured beta proteobacterium | reverse complement strand
GAACTCGACGCCAAGCGCGCCATCAAGCAAGGGCTGGAGCTGGCCATTGCGCTGGCCACAACCCCCGCACCGGTTGTCGAGAAGTTGCAAGCAAATTCGGCCTCTACCCCTCGTCAAACAAGCGAAGCAAGCAATCAAAAAGATAGCACTACGGCTTACACCACGCTCAGCGTCAGTTTGCAGGACCACATCGCCACCATCAAGCTCAACCGCCCCGACAAGGCCAACGCCATGAATTTGGCCATGTGGCACGAGATTCGTCAGGCGTTCAAATGGGTGGATGCCACCCCGGATGCGCGTGTGGCGATTCTGGAGGGTGAGGGCAAGTTCTTCACCAGCGGCATTGACCTGCAGATGATGATGGGCATGGGCGACCAGATCCAGAACGACTGCGAAGCCCGCACCCGCGAGAACCTGCGTCAGGTGATTTTGGACTTGCAAGACACGCTCACCAGCTTGGAGCGCTGCCGCAAGCCGGTGCTGGCGGCCGTGCACGGCGCGTGTATTGGCGGCGGCATTGACCTGATTTGCTGTGCCGACATGCGTTACTGCTCGGCAGACGCCAGTTTCAGCATCAAGGAAATCGACATCGGCATGACGGCCGACGTGGGTACCCTGCAGCGGCTGCCCAAACTGATTGGCGAAGGCATGGCGCGTGAGCTGGCTTACACCGCACGCAAGTTTGACGCGGCTGAAGCCATGTCCATGCGCCTGGTGAACAAGGTGTTCGATACGCGTGAAGCCCTGCAAGCCGGTGTGCGTGAAATTGCTACAAGCATTGCAGCAAAGTCTCCTTTATCCATCAGGGGTGTGAAGGAAATGATCACCTACGCCCGTGACCACACGGTGGCCGACGGCTTGAACTACATCGCCACCTGGAACTCGGCCATGCTGCTCTCCAACGACTTGCAGGAAGCCATGATGGCCAACATGGGCAAGCGTGCGCCGGTGTTCAAGGATTGAGTTTCTGGAGGCCAGACTCTAGGGTTTTAGGGTGTGGTCACTAAGGGTTTTCCCGACAATGGCCCATCCAAACTTGTTCACCAAAGGAAACACCATGAGCTCCAAGAAACTTTCAACCGTCACCTGCCACGTCATCAACGCCTACGGCAACACCGCCAGCAATGTGATCCACGCTTACCAGGCCGGTGGTGAGCGCGTGGTGAGCATGCTCGACGCCCGCTGGAACAGCGCGTTGAAGCAATCCCGCTCGCAACTGGCGACCGGCGTGGCCAAAAACGCGACCGCGGTGCAGCAAGTGTTGCAAAAATTCACCTTGAAAGGCCTGACCGTCACCTCCGGCGGCGCGCAAGGCGTGGTCAACCAGGTGGTCAAGCTGGCTGATGCCGGTGTGATGACCGTGGCTCAAAACGTGGACCGCTTTGAAGACAAGACCGGTGTCAACGTGCTCAGCACCGTGGCCCAGGCCGCCTTGCCAGGCGCACAAGCCCTGAGCGCATTGGCCACCCAGATCGAACAAAAGTCTGCCACGCTGGCCCACAAAATTGCGGGTAAGAAAGCCGTGGTGGCCAAGCGCAGCCGCCCGGTGGCGCGCAAAGCTCGCCCGGTTGCCAAAGTGGCTGTCAAAAAAGTGACCAAAGCCGTGGTCAAAGCAGTGAAGGCCGTTGAACCCGTCGCAGCCTGATTTTTAAAGCAGAATCCTGCGGGCCCTTCGGGGCCTTTTTTGTGGGTGCCCGCGGCGTGGCGACATCCTGCCAAAATGGCGACTGAATCAACTCCTTGAGATCAGTCCCTTGAAAACCTCCTTCTTGACTCTTGTGTTTGCGCTTGCCTTGAGCGCATGTTCCAAACAGGATGCCCCCGCTGTCCCGACCGCGCCAGTGGCAGCGTCCGCGTCCAGTTATGACAACGTGGCGGCCAATGGCAAAGGCTTCACGGTAGGTGCCATGATGAGCGCACAACCCGTTTATGTGATTTTTGAGCCACAGTGTCCGCATTGTGGCCACCTGTGGCAGGCCAGCTTGCCGCTGCAAAACCAGGTCAAGTTTGTCTGGATACCGATCGCGTTCAGTGCGGGCAAGAGTGTGGCGCAGGCCGCCGCGTTGTTGACCGCACCCAACCCGGTCGAGGCCATGAGCGCGCATGAGCAGTCCGTGCTGGCCGGGCAGGGCGGCATTGCGGAGGCCAGCAGTGTGTCTGAAGAGTTGGCCAAATCCATCAAGGGCAACACCCAGCTGCTGAACAGCCTGGGTGTGGATTCTGTGCCCTACCTGATTGCCAAGAACCGCAAGACCGGAGAGGTGGTCTCCAACAACGGCGCCCTGGACACGGCGGCATTGGCGACCCTGCTGGGCATCAACTGACCTCGGCATGGACCCTGCCAGTTTCGCCAAGGTGCGAAATCTGGTGGGATCAGGTCAACGTCAAGAGTGTGTAGCGGACCGGCGGATCTGGATCAAGCTGTCAGCGTGCCTGACAGCAGCTCAGGCAACCGTGCATAGGGCATTTTGAAACCGCAAGCTTGGGCGTGTCCGCCGCCGCCCAGGCTCTCCGCCAGCGGAATGCAGTTGAAGCCCGGCTTTGAGCGCAGTCCGCATTTCACCACCCCGTTTTTGTCCACCGTCCACAGCAGCGCAAACGTACCCGATTTCTTGCACAAGATGTCACCTATCAGGCTGTGAAAGACACCCGGTGCGTTGACCATCAGCCCGGCGGTGCCGTTGAAGACCACCGGCTGCGCCTGTTCCACCAGCAACTCAGCGAGTTTGGTGAATTTTTCGTCCATGGCGCGACCACGCTCGATGTACGCGACTTGTTGGGGGGCATCAAAGTTGGCAATGGCTTGCCAGCGCTCAAACGCAAGCGGTTCCATGTCAAGCGCGGCCAGAAAGCTGGCGCTCTCGGGGTATTGCCAAGTCCAGATGTCGCGGTCTTCCACAAAACGCACCAGATCGGGAATGGCTTGAGTAGGGTGGAAAAACTCCCAAGCCAGGCGTGCACCTGATTTTTTCATGTCAAAGTGCACCACGCCACAGCGGCAGACAAAACCCTGGAGCTTTTCAGCGGCGCTGAGGTGGTGGTCCAGCATAACCAGTTTGGCGGCACGTTCGTCAATGGCACGCAGGATGTCATCGCTGAAAGAAAAGTCCAGGATGTACACCGCCCGACCGTCCAGCTTGGGCAAGTCCGTCACCGACTTCACATCGCCATGGTCCAGGGCGAGAAACTCTGCTTTGCCGCTGTAATACAGCCAGGCCGCCAGCGCCGACGCAAACCCGTCCGGGCAGTTGCGGCCGTGGTACAAAATCAGCGGATCGGGGTCGTTCAGCTCAGGAAACACAAACAAATTCAAAGACATACAACGTACCAGACTTCTGGTTTATAGATAAAATAATGCTACATATTTTATAGCTTCTCGCGCACTTTTCCAGAGGGCTTGAAGCCTATTTTGATCATAAACCGATGAGCTACCCTGAAAAGTCCAAATTGTTCACAGGCCACGCAATGCCCGACGGCCAGCAGTTTGATGCCTGGTCCAACCAACCCCTGCTGATTTCCCTGGAACAGGGCGGGATAGATTGGCCCAGCTCTTGCCGCAACGGCACCTGCCGTGCCTGTTTCTCAAAGTTGGAGCAGGGGCAGGTGCGCTACGAGATCGAATGGCCGGGCCTGAGCGCTGACGAAAAAGAAGACGGCTACGTGCTTCCCTGCGTGGCGTACCCTTGTTCAGACGTGCGCCTGCACCCGGGTGATTGAATCCAGTAAAACGTCATGGGCGGATGCCAACTCTGCCAAAATGCACCAAGCGACCCACGTAGGCCTTGACATGAACGCACTCAACATCACCGAATACACCCAAGCCCTTGGTTTGCAGGCAAAACAGGCCTCAGCCCTCATGGCTAAAGCGCCAACTGCTATTAAAAACACAGCATTGAAGACGCTGGCCGAGTTGCTGCGCGCCAATGTGGCTGCCTTGCAAACGGACAACGCCAAAGACATTGAGCGCGCCGTGGCGGCTGGTTTGTCTGCACCCATGGTGGACCGGCTCAAATTGACACCCAAGGTGATCGAAACCTGCGCACAAGGCTGCGAGCAACTTGCCGCCATGGCCGACATCATTGGCGAGCTCACCGCGCTGCGCCAGCAACCCAGCGGCATCCGGGTGGGGCAAATGCGGGTGCCGATTGGCGTGTTTGGCATGATTTTTGAAAGCCGCCCGAATGTGACGATCGAGGCCGCGTCCTTGAGCATCAAGAGCGGCAACGCCTGCATTTTGCGCGGTGGCTCCGAGGCGATTGACTCCAACAAGGCGCTGGCCAGGCTGGTTCAGCAGGCGTTGGCCGAGAGCGGCCTGCCTGCCAACGCGGTGCAGCTGGTGCAAACCACCGACCGCGAGGTGGTGGGCCAGCTGATCGCCATGCCGCAGTACGTGGACGTGATCATTCCGCGCGGCGGCAAGGGCCTGATCGAGCGCATCAGCCGCGACGCCAAGGTGCCGGTCATCAAACACCTGGACGGCAATTGCCACACCTATGTGGACGACCCGTGCGACATCGCCATGGCGGTGAAAGTGGCTGACAACGCCAAAACCAACAAGTACAGCCCGTGCAACGCCACCGAGAGTCTGCTGGTGGCGCGCGGGGTGGCCGACGAATTTTTACCGCTGATCGGCCAGATTTATGCCGACAAAGGTGTGGAAATGCGTTGCTGTCCTGAGGCGCTTCTTCTGTTGCAAGATTGTAAGAAAAATAAGGATGTAGCCCATGTGAAACATGGACAAGATGCTATTGAGTCAGTAGCAAGCATTGCTGAACCAAGTCACTGGAACCTGGTGCCCGCCACCGAATCGGACTGGTATGAAGAGTACCTGGCACCGGTCATCAGCATCAAAATCGTGTCCGGCGTGGACGAAGCCATTGCCCACATCAACCAGTACAGCAGCCACCACACCGATGCCATCCTGACGCGCGACCACCTGCATGCGCAGCAATTTTTGCGCGAGGTGGACTCCGCCAGTGTCATGGTCAACACCAGCACGCGATTTGCTGACGGCTTTGAATACGGCCTGGGGGCTGAAATTGGCATCAGCACCGACAAGTTCCACGCCCGTGGCCCGGTGGGCATTGAAGGCCTGACTTCATTGAAATATGTGGTGCTGGGCGAGGGCGAAGTGCGGGTTTGAGTGCCACGATTCCGGCCTAGAATCCAGATCACTACTTTGCAGGGTTTTCCATGGTTCCGCACCTCATCACGGCCTTGACAGGCCCCATCAACGAGCTTGAGCAACGTGTGCTGGACTCCATGCCCGCCATTGAGCGCTGGTTTCGACTGGAATGGATGGAGCATACGCCGCCGTTTTACAGCTCCGTCGATGTGCGCAACGCGGGCTTCAAACTGGCCCCGGTGGACACCAACCTGTTTCCCAGTGGCTGGAACAACCTGACGCCGCAAATGCTGCCGCTGGCGGTGCAAGCGGCCATGGCTGCGATTGAAAAAATCTGCCCTGAGGCGCGCAATCTGCTGGTGATTCCCGAGAACGGCACGCCCAGCAGCTATTACCTGGCCAACCTGGCGCAGTTGCAGCGTATTTTCAACATGGCGGGTTTGAATGTGCGTTTGGGCTCCATCGATCCCGCGCTCAAGAAGACCACCACGTTTGAATTGCAAAGTGGTGAAAGCATCACGCTGGAGCCGGTGATTCGCGGCAAACGTCGCTTGGGGCTCAAGGACTTTGACCCTTGCACCATTTTGCTCAACAACGACCTGAGTGCGGGTGTACCCGGCATTCTGGAAGAAATTTACGAACAGTACCTGTTGCCGCCTTTGCACGCAGGCTGGCCTACCCGTCGCAAGAGCACGCATTTCAAATGCTACGAAGAGGTTTCCAAGCGGCTGGGTAAATTGCTGGGGGTGGACCCGTGGCTGATTTATCCCTTGTTTGACCGCTGTGAAAACGTCAACCTGAGTGCGGCGGCCGGTCTGGACAGCCTGCAAGGCCAGATTGATGCGGTGCTGGCGCGGGTCAAACGCAAATACAAAGAGTACGGTATCAAGGAAAAGCCCTTTGTGGTCGTCAAGGCCGATTACGGCACCCATGAACTCGGTTTTGTGACGGTGCGTGATGCCAAGGACACGCAGGGCTTGCACGACCGCATCCAGGCCCTCTCTGCAGGGCGCAAAACACCGCTGAAATCCCACGATTTCCTGGTGCAGGAAGGTGTGCAGACGCAAGAACATGTGCATGGCGCCGCGGCTGAACCGGTGGTCTACATGATGGACCGTTATGTGGTGGGTGGGTTTTACCGGGTGCACGCCGGACGCAGCGTGGATGAAAGTCTACATTCCCCGGGGGCTGGTTATGTGCCTCTGGCGTTTGAGCACAGCACCCAGCTGCCGCAACCCGGCATCAAGCCCGGTGCCAGTGTGCCCAACCGGTTTTACATGTACGGTGTGATTGGCCGTTTGGCCATGCTGGCGGCCAGTTACGAACTTGAAGCGACCGACCCGGATGAACAAGATTTCGAATAGCGGCTGTTTCTGACGGAAAATAGCGGTCCCTCATGATTCGGAGCCCGGTGGTCACAATCCCCGGTTAGCTAGTTGGCAACCTCACAAACGTCTCTGCGTGCACTCACTCTGGGTGCCATTGGTGTGGTCTACGGTGACATCGGTACCAGCGTGCTTTACGCATTCAAGGAGGTTTTTGCCAGCGGGCATGTGCCTGTGACGCATGACAATGTCATGGGCGTGTTGTCCATGTTTTTCTGGGCACTGACAATCATCGTGTCCCTCAAGTATGTCGTCCTGATCATGCGTGCGGACAACAATGGTGAAGGTGGTTTGATGGCCTTGCTGGCGATGGCCTCCATGAGCATCAAGGACAACTTCAAGCTGCGCCGGATACTGACCATCCTGGGCGTCTTCGGTGTGGCCCTGTTTTTTGGTGACGGGGTGATCACGCCGGCGATTTCTGTGCTTTCTGCGGTGGAAGGGCTGGAAGTGGTGACGCCTGCGGCCAAACCCTATGTGGTGCCTATTTCCCTCTTTGTGTTGCTTCTGTTGTTCATGGTGCAGCGGCGCGGTACCGGCGACATCGGCAAATTTTTCGGCCCCATCACGGTGGTCTGGTTTCTTGCGATCAGTGTCCTGGGCGGTGTGCAGGTTGCGGCCAACCCGTCTGTGTTGGCGGCCATTTCCCCTCTGTATGCCATCCGCTTTACTGTGGCGCACTTTGGCATGGCCTTCATTACCCTTGGCGCGGTATTTTTATGCCTGACCGGGGCAGAGGCGCTGTATGCCGACATGGGGCATTTTGGCAAAAAACCAATCCGAATGGCCTGGTTCGGTCTGGTCATGCCTGCGCTGGTCCTGAACTATTTCGGTCAGGGTGCGCT
>CAIOAQ010000030.1 GCA_903856025.1 uncultured beta proteobacterium | reverse complement strand
CGACCCCCACCATGTCAAGGTGGTGCTCTAACCAGCTGAGCTACGCGCCTAAGGGTGTTCGAGAAAGGTAGAGTATAGCTGCATTCAACTGACCACCCAGCGTAATCATCCATTTATTTCAATACGTCATAATTGACGTTTACGTTAACGTCAATCAATTTAGGAGTTATTCATGGACATTGCTGGCAAGATATTTATCGTCACGGGTGGCGCTTCAGGTTTGGGCGAAGGCACGGCTCGTATGCTCAGTAGCAAGGGCGCAAAGGTCGTGATTGCTGACATGCAGGTGGACAAAGGTGAGGCTGTTGCCAAAGATATTGGTGGTGCGTTTGTTAAATGTGACGTCAGCAGTGAAGCCGATGGTCAAGCCGCGGTCGGTCAAGCATGCAGCATGGGTAAGCTGATGGGCTTGGTCAATTGCGCAGGAATCGCTCCGGCCGAAAAGACCGTCGGAAAGTCCGGTCCGCATGCGCTGGCGCTTTTTAGCAAGTGCATCACAGTGAACCTGATTGGCAGCTTCAACATGATTCGCCTGTGCGCAGATGCCATGAGTAAAAATGAGCCCGAAGCGACGGGTGAACGTGGTGTACTGATTTCCACCGCATCGGTGGCCGCTTATGACGGGCAAATTGGCCAGGCCGCATACAGCGCATCCAAAGGCGGCATTGTGGGCATGACGCTTCCAATTGCACGCGACTTGGCACGCAACGGCATCCGCAACATGACCATTGCACCCGGCATTTTTGGCACCCCGATGCTGTTCAGCTTCCCAAAAGAAGTACAAGATGCACTGGCCGCCAATGTCCCATTTCCGTCGCGCCTGGGAACGCCACAGGACTACGCAAAATTGGCCGTTCATATTTTCGAAAACGACATGCTCAATGGCGAGGTGATCCGGCTCGATGGTGCTATCCGCCTGGCTCCACGATGAGCGTATCTGAATCAAACCGGGCAGGCACAACACTGGCCTGACTTGTTTTGACATCAAATTGAGCCTAGCGGCCTCACGAGGCAAAAGGGCGGGCCGCTGCTTTCTACAATCCGGACATGTCCATCCCACAGACCTTTGTTCAGGAATTGCTTGCCCGCGCCGATGTGGTGGAAATCATCGGCCGTTACGTGCCGCTCAAAAAGGGCGGCGCCAATTTCATGGGTTTGTGCCCGTTTCACGGCGAAAAGTCACCGTCTTTTTCGGTTAGCCCGACCAAGCAGTTTTATCACTGCTTTGGCTGTGGAAAAACCGGCAACGCCATCGGCTTTTTGATGGAACACGCCGGCATGAGCTTCGTGGAGGCCGTACAGGATCTGGCTCAACAATTTGGCATGAAGGTGCCCGAAGACGACGCAAGCCCTCAAGACCGGGCGCGAGCCATCCAGCAACGCGAAAAACAATCCACTCTAAATGACGTGCTTGAAAAAGCCTGTCTGGCCTATCAAAAACAACTCAAGGGGTCCGAGCGCGCAGTGACCTATTTCAAAGGGCGCGGACTCTCAGGGCGAGTAGCCAAACAATTTGGTCTGGGTTACGCGCCAGAAGGCTGGCGCAGCCTGGCCAGTGTGTTCCCGAACTATGATGATCCGCTATTGGTGGAAAGTGGTTTGGTGATTCTGAATGAAGAAGAAGGCCAGGAGGCCAAGCGTTATGACCGGTTCCGTGACCGGGTCATGTTCCCCATTCGCAACATCAAGGGTGAGTGCATTGGTTTTGGCGGCCGGGTGTTGGGTGACGACAAACCTAAATACCTGAATTCCCCAGAAACCCCTGTGTTCAGCAAAGGCCGGGAGCTCTACGGTCTATTTGAGGCACGCGCCGCGCTGCGTGAACACGGCTATGCACTTGTCACCGAAGGCTATATGGACGTGGTTGCACTGGCTCAGCTTGGTTTTCCAAATGCCGTAGCCACCCTGGGTACGGCTT
>CAIOAQ010000029.1 GCA_903856025.1 uncultured beta proteobacterium | reverse complement strand
GGGTTTGATCACCCTGATGAAGGGCCAACCCCTGGCCTACAACAAGGACAACCAGGAAGACAAAGAACCGCTGTTCGACACGGTGGACACGCTCAAAGACACGCTGCGCATCTTCAGCGAAATGATTGGCGGCCAGCTCAACACCGCCACCGGCCAGAAAGAAGGCGGCATCACCGTGAATGCCCAGGCCATGGAGCAAGCGGCGCTGCGTGGTTACGCCACCGCCACCGACTTGGCTGACTACCTGGTCAAAAAGGGACTGCCTTTCCGCGATGCCCACGAAACCGTGGCCCACGCGGTCAAAGCCGCCATCACGCATCAGGTCGATTTATCGGAGTTGCCATTGACCGTGCTGCAGGGATTCAATGCAAGCATCGAAAAAGATGTCTACGAGTGTCTGAGCCTGCGCGGCTCGCTCAACGCACGTGACGTATTGGGGGGCACAGCGCCCAAGCAGGTGCGTCGCCAAATTGCCAACCACATGAGCCGCCTGGCTTGATCAACCTGAGCCCTCACCACATGAACGACACCACATCAGACCCGTCCACGGTTGTCCCGCCTTACACCACCGGCTGGCGTTTGCTGGCCATCATTCTCATCGTCCTTTTGGCCGTGGGCATAGCTACCGGCAAGAGCATGTTTGAAATGTTCAACGCGCAAATTGCCCACCTGCAAGCAAAAGTAAAAACCGTGCCGCAAACCAAGTACATCGCGGTGTTGCTGGATGCCAAACTGGCCCCGGGCGTGCTGGTAACGTTCGACCCGCAGGACGGTTTTTTGATGCTGCAACGCCTCACCGACATCAAGGAAGGCGCCAACGACAGCATGCAGTTGTGGGACAACACCAACCCAGCCAAGCCGGTATCGATGGGGGTGCTCACCCCCAAGCTCAGAACCGCGCAGCTCCCCATCAAAGAGGCCGCTCTCTCCAAAGTCACCCAATTGACCATCAGCGTGGAAAACCGTGGCGGTGTGGAACCAGGCACCCCGCCACTGCTGCCTTACTTGTACAGCGGCGCGCTGATCCTGAAAGCACTGTGACGCTGGGTTGATTCGATGGATTGACTGATTTAGACGTTTAATAAATCAAATTGATAGCTTAAAATTCAATAAAAACGAGGGGTAGAGCAATAATTTACTCTACGCCACCCAATCAGCGCACTTGCAAAAAAGCCTCGGCTTGTTTTTCAGCAACCACGCCAATGTCTGCGGCATCGGCAAAACCCATGCGCTGAAAAATACCCAGCACAGCCGGTACAGCCTCAGGTGCACAGCTCACCAGCAAGCCACCGCTGGTTTGCGGATCGGTCAGCAAGGCTTGGTCGACCGCAGAAAAATCGGCTGGCACACGCACCTCATGACCATACGCGGCCCAGTTGCGAGCTGATGCCCCGGTGATGCAGCCCTGTTGGGCCAGTTCACGCACACCGGTCAAAAATGGAACGTTTGACCAATCCAGCTGCACCGTGCACTGGGCACCACGGGCCATTTCCAGCACATGGCCCGCCAAGGCAAAACCCGTCACATCGGTCATGGCGTGCACACCGTCCAGCGCTGCCAGCACCGGGCCGGGGGTATTGAGCTGTGTGGTCACCTGCATCAACTGCGCATAACCAGCGGCATCCAGCTTGTCTTTTTTCAAAGCAGCAGACATCACACCCACCCCCAGCGGTTTGCCCATTATCAACCGGTCACCCACCTGCGCACTGGCGTTGCGTTTGACGCGCGCCGGGTGCATCAAGCCCATGGCCACCAAGCCATAAATCGGCTCGACCGAGTCAATGGTGTGGCCACCCGCAATGGGAATGCCTGCGGCACGGCACACGCTGGCACCCCCTTCCAGAATCTTGCCAATCGTCTCCACCGACAACACGCTGATCGGCATACCCACCAAGGCCAGCGCCATGATGGGCGTGCCGCCCATGGCATACACGTCGCTGATGGCGTTGGTGGCTGCAATGCGGCCAAAGTCAAACGGGTCGTCCACGATGGGCATGAAAAAATCGGTGGTGGCAATCAGCGCCTGCTCGTCGTTGAGCTGGTACACCGCCGCGTCATCCGACGTTTCGATGCCTACCAGCAGCTCCTTTGGCATCGGCATGGCCGTCGTGCCTTTGAGAATATTGGACAACACCCCCGGCGCAATTTTGCAGCCGCAGCCACCTCCATGCGACAAGCTGGTCAGACGCGGCTCGCCGCGTGCGACGGGATCATGGGCACCGGAAGTCGACAAGTTTGGAAAGGTGGACATAGGGGCTACCTGAAGGTCATGGTTAAAAATACGGTGTTCCATTATCCGTTCAGTCCTAGGTTGATAGCACGCGTCCCTTGACCCGATTGAATCCAAGGGCCATACTCGCGACCCAACGATTGGGGATCGAGATGACCGACGAGACAACACAAAACCAGACACCGGCAGTACCGGCTGCGCCAGCGCCTTGCTATCTGACCGCACCATTGCCGCACATCGGTGCATGGACACATTATTTCCTGACCGCCGAAATTCCGATCATGGCGTCAACCGCCAAGGCGATTGAAGAAATGCGCGCCGATGAAGATGACGTGGACGCCAACATGCTCACCGCCGTCATTCAGGTCGACCCGCTGATGACACTTAAATTAATGGCACGTATTGCCAGCCTGCGCCGCCCTGGAACCGCCACCGACACCGAATCCATCACCACCTCGCTCGTGTTGATGGGTATTTCGCCATTTTTCAGACATTTTGGACCACAGCGCACGGTCGAAGACTGGCTGGCCGACCAACCGGACGCCATGCAAGGGCTGCGTAATCTACTGATTCGTGCAGAGCGAAGCGGTCAGTTTGCCTTGGGCTTTGCGGTGCACCGGGCCGACACCGATGCCACCATCATCCACCAAGCAGCGTTTCTGAATGATTTTGCTGAAATCCTGCTGTGGCTGCATGCCCCCACCCTGATGGTCAAAATTCAGCAGGCCCAAGCCGCGGACTCGACCTTGCGCTCAACCGTGATACAACGCGAAGTTCTAGGCATTGAGATCAGCGACTTGCGCCAAGCCTTGATGAAACTCTGGCATTTGCCCGAGTTGCTCATCAATATCAGCGACGAACGGCACGCCGAAGAAGCCAAAGTGCGATGCGTGGTGTTGGCGGTGCGCTTGGCGCGGCACAGTGCGAACGGGTGGGACAACGCGGCCTTGCCCGACGATTACGATGAAATTGCCCTTTTGCTCAATGCCTCGGTTCGGGTCATCCCGTCTTTCATTCGCAAAATTGACCACCCCATCCTGGAAGCGGCTCAACTGGGGTAAGGGTTGCCCTGTGAAACTGGGTAACCCTTGCCTAGCGATTACTCCAGTTTAAAAATGGCGACCGTGTGCACCAAGTCCTGAGCCTGGGAATTCAGACTTTCGGCAGCTGCAGCCATTTCTTCCACCAAAGCCGCGTTCTGCTGTGTCACCTGGTCCATTTGGGTGATCGCTTCGACGACCTGTGACACGCCGGTGCTTTGCTCACCGCTGGCCACGCTGATTTCGCCCATGATGTCAGTGACACGACGGATGCTGTCGACCACTTCCTGCATGGTGTTTCCGGCCTTGTCAACCAACGCCGTACCTTCTTCGACACGTTCCACACTTGCACTGATGAGTGCCTTGATTTCCTTGGCAGCGTCTGCGGACCGTCCAGCCAGAGAGCGCACTTCAGTGGCGACCACCGCGAATCCACGCCCCTGCTCTCCGGCACGAGCGGCCTCCACGGCCGCGTTAAGTGCCAAAATATTGGTCTGGAAGGCAATGCCATCAATCACGCTGATGATTTCAGAGATTTTGTGAGACGATTCATTGATACCTTTCATGGTTTGAACCACCTGAGCCACCACCTCGCCCCCCTGCCTGGCTACGGTTGAGGCATTCATGGCCAACTGGTTGGCCTGGCGAGCACTGGCAGCGTTTTGTTTGACAGTCGAATCCAATTCTTCCATCGACGCGGCCGTCTGCTCCAGTGCACTGGCCTGGTGCTCTGTTCGGGACGACAAATCGCTGTTGCCCTGTGCAATTTGCACGCTGGCGGTGGCCACACCTTCTGCTCCCAGGCGCACATTACCCACCACCTTGGCCAAGCTGGCTTGCATGAATTTAAGCTGAGCCATCATGCTGTGTTCATCACCAGACTGCAAAACCACAGCCCGAGACAAATCGCCCTTTGCCACGCTTTGCGCCAAGTCTGCGGCTTCATGAGGCTCACCACCCAACTGACTTAACAGGTGACGAACAATGTAGCCAATGACGAAGAACAACACAACCTGCAGCAAACCCTGACCAATCCAGATCAGCGCCACAATTCTGTTGATGTCGGCCAAGTCTTCCTGCATATCCACCGTCACACTGACCGCGCCAAGAACAGTACCCTCGCTCACCGCGTGGCATTTAAGGCATGGGCTGGAGCGAAATTCCTTCATGGCAATAAAGGGGATCACCGCACGCAGTGTTGCCCCCTTGCTGTCGCCCGCCGACATCTTGAATTCTGGCTTGCCACTGGCAAGCACGCTGCGGTCCATCTCGTCCACCGGTTTTTCCTGCGGCAGACCTTCGCCAAACTCGTCGTTTGTGCCTTTGCCACGCACCACCCGAAATTCATTTATCTTGTCTGAAACGCCCATCTTCTGGATGAACAACGCCCGCGCCTTGACATCGCTGATGACATCCTCGCCACCGAGCTTGGTGGCCATCAGGGTATTCAGGCCATTGATTGCACCGTCTGCCACCGCGGTTGTACGTTGCTCTGCAGCAATGAACTGCCGATGTTCAAACTGATTTGTCAGCCAGTGCTGAGCCGACAAAAGGATGACCAACAAAGTGCCTTGAATGAGCAATTGCAGTTTCAACTGGAGACCAGTCTTGTGCCAAACGCCAATGATGTCGCCCATACGTTAACGCCCCAGGATGTTGTAACTGGCATTTTATGGGCAGGAAGCCCTGCGAGGGGAAATATGGTCCATAGAGTCATAGCTCTGGCCATGGGTATAAACATCTGAAATGATTGAACTATTTTATTAGCACTCACTCTCAGAGAGTGCTAATATTGACCCATTGAACATACAAGGAGTTCTGGTATGACCTCACACACTGGCGTTTCCGGCACAGCCCTCACCATGACCAACCCCTGGTCGATGGTGCCTGCGCTCGGCCATTTGCAGGCCTATATCTCGGCGGTGAACCGCATGCCAATGCTGACTTTAGAAGAAGAACAAGCTGCTGCGCGAAAGCTGCGCCAGGACAATGACCTGGAGTCTGCCAGCAAGCTGGTGCTGTCGCACCTGCGTTTGGTGGTGTCGGTGTCGCGCCAATACCTGGGCTACGGCCTGCCCCATGGCGACCTGATTCAGGAAGGCAACGTGGGTCTGATGAAGGCTGTCAAGCGTTTTGACCCGGATCAAGGCGTGCGTCTGGTCAGCTACGCGCTGCACTGGATCAAGGCCGAAATTCATGAATACATCCTGAAAAACTGGCGCATGGTCAAAGTGGCCACCACCAAGGCGCAGCGCAAGCTGTTTTTTAACCTGCGTTCCATGAAGCAGCGTTTCCGCAGCGAAGACGCCGCCGCTGACCTGGACACCCACCGCGACACGCTCAATGAGAGTCAAATCGATGCCATGGCGGCCGAGCTGAACGTCAAGCGCGAGGAAGTCATCGAGATGGAATCACGACTGGCTGGCGGTGACGTGATGCTGGACCCTACATCATCCGATGACAACGAAGATGCCTTTGGCCCGATCGCCTACCTGACCGATGCCGCCCACGAACCCACCGCCATGATTGAAGCCCACCACCGCGATATGCTGGCCAGCGATGGCATCGCCAAAGCATTGGAATCGCTGGATGCACGCAGCCGCCACATCGTGGAGGAGCGCTGGCTCAAGGTGAACGACGACAACTCTGGTGGCATGACGCTGCATGACCTGGCTGCGGTCTACGACGTGAGTGCTGAGCGCATTCGCCAGATTGAAGTGGCAGCCATGAAAAAAATGAAAAAGGCGCTGGTGGAATTCGCCTGATAGGCTTGGATGGCTTGCCTGAAATGGCAAGCCACATTACGTTATCGCCCTTGCAATAGAAGGATTGTTTGCTATATTTTGAGCAACATTTAAATTGCAGCGAGTTCAATGTGCTTGTGACAGCAAAATTCGGACATCGGCTACGGTCAACTCGGGTTTGGACCCGTACCGTGTGAACAGCCGCAACTTGCCCTGGGTGTCATAGACGTAACTGCCTGCCGTGTGGTCCACGGTGTAGCTGGTGGGCGTGGGGCCATCCACCTTTTTGTAATAAACCTTGTACTCTTTTGCCAGCGCAACGGTCTTCTCTGGCGTGGTGTAGAGGGCCAGAAAAGTCGGATCAAACGCCGCCATGTATTCCTTGAGCATCTCTGGCTTGTCGCGCTCGGGGTCCACCGATACAAACAGCGCCTGCATGCGGTCACCGTCCTTGCCAAGCAGTTTCTTGATTTCAGCCATCTCAGCCATGGAAGTCGGGCACACGTCCGGGCATTGGGTGTAACCAAAGAACATCATCACCACCTTGCCCTGAAAGTCCTTGAGCGTTCGGGACTTGCCGTTGTGGTCGGTCAAGTCAAAATCCCTGGCGTACGCGGCACCGGTGATGTCAATGGCGTTAAATTTGGGTGCATCCGGTGAGCATGCAACGATTTGGCCTACAGTCCACATCAAATATGCGTAAGCAGCTATCTTTTTTAGAGCGAATCGTTTGTTCATAGGAACCATCATAAACCGCTCGACCAAGGCTGGCAGGCTGTGAGCTAAACGTAATGATCGATCAGCAGCGCGGCAAAAAGCAGACTCTAGTGGATCAGCGAAAACCTGAAGGTTTTACGTGCCAGCAAGTCTGAATAGTCCCGCCACAACCAGAACGCATGCAGAATGAATCCGGCATTGAGCAGCAGCGCCGCCGCCAGGTACAGCCAGGAGCTCATGCCATAAATGAAGGGCAACAAACACGCTGCCAGCAAAATCAAGGTGTAAAGCAGCACCATGAGCCGGGTGAATTCATTGC
>CAIOAQ010000028.1 GCA_903856025.1 uncultured beta proteobacterium | reverse complement strand
GATCTGGGTCTTGCCACGCCTGATCCTTCAGAGGTTTGGGGGCGGCCACCGATGGTGCGGGGGCATCTTCATCACCTTCAAACATGTCCAGTGGCTCACCGTCGCTACCAACCAGGCGCTCGAGTTTGAGCTTGCATACATACCGGCCGCGCCCCTTGGCCAGCGCAAACACAAAGGGTGTATCCAGCACTGCAGCCAATGCGGGCAAATCCTTGGTCATCAATTGTTCTTGCAAGGCCACGGTTGCGGTGGACACCACCACCCGGGTTTTGCGGGCCAGCGCCATGGCCACCGTGGTCGACAGGTAGGCTGCAGATTTACCCACACCGGTGCCAGCCTGTATGACTGCGACGGCCACTTGGGGCGACTCATGCTCACCCAGGGTGACATCGTTCAAGCTGGCAGCGATGCGCTCGGCCATTTGACGCTGCCCCGCACGCGAGCGAAAACCCGGGGAGGCCGCCACCATCTGGTCAAAAGCTGCCAGCGATTGCGCCGCCAATTTAGATTCAGTCAAAGAGGCATCCGATACATTGAGGCAAGAAAAGGTGATTCACAAATGTGTTCCACTAAAAACAACTTCCAGAGGGCTGAGCTGCTGCTAAAAATACGAAAGTTTAGTAATAAGACCCGGACCAGCCCAGCTACCGTCACGACCATCAATGACATGATAGATGTCGTCTTCATGTAAAACGACATGTCCACGAGGCTGACTGCAAGGCAAGCCACTGTCGGCATTTGCAACGTCAACGCTTTCTTAATTGCGGGACACCCATTATCCTAGACATCCGTGCAAGCCACATTGCGCACACCCCGGCTCACAGATCATTGAGCGCCGCATCGTTCATGCTGCGGCCTTTCGCCAAATAATCGCGGCAGCGGGGTCAGCATCCATGGTTTGACTGTTGAATCATCACCGCGCTTTACCGAGCACTGGCGCATCACCAAGCCAATCCATTACTGGTGGCGCAACTGCGTCTGGTGGCATTCCCACGCTGGCTAATTCTTTTGGCCATTCACTTTGAATGGAGGACACGGTTGTTTTGATATATTGCCGAGCCTCTTCGTCTTCGTAATGGAAGTTGGCACAGTTCCTGAGCAGGTTTCCCGCGGTCGCTTCTAGGCTTCCTTCCCTGGTAATGGCCATGGATAACGTTCTGGAAAATGTAATGTACGGTGCGATGTCGAATGCATCTGACAACACCCATCCGCCGTTTTCATAAAGCAGTCCATGGTTTCGAGGATGGTCATCTGCGTTGCCAACAATAGCGTTAAATGCCATTCGCCTCCACAATTCGCGTTGCTGATCCTTGGCGTCATATCCTGCACGAGCACACCAGCGTTGCAGTTCGTTGGACAGCGCGATATAGGAGCGTTGCGGGTCGCCGCGCACCTGCGTATCCAACCGTAAAACCGTGTGGGCACTGGCGTAGAGCTTGCGAGAAACCAGCCCCTGCTCGTTCACAGTTCGATCAAACCGTCTAACCAGCACGATTTCGCGGTCGCCTACAAGTTTGAACTCTACTTCAGCCGCGCGAATGCCACAGCGTTTTGCCAGTCGCATGGCCAGATACTCACGAAGCGGTGCGTGTGGTGGATCGCCTCGATCTTGTAGCTTTGCGATCCAATGCTGCTGACGGTGCACGACTGTCAGTTTGGGCCGTTCGCCTCCCAGACTGGTGCCTTTGACCCCCTTGACCTCACGGGCCGCCGAGCTACTCGCTTGTTCAGGTTCGAGACTGGACATCGCCATCATCAAGTCATCCGACGTCGGAGGCTGAAAAGCACACTTGGCGTCGATGTCCTCGCACACCTCCAGCGCGCCCACTGCGTCGCCCTCTGAGAGTTCGAGTCGCCGCATAGGGTTGTCAACCGTTGCACATTTCATGCGTTAATATGAATGAATATAGTGTTTTATAACAATCATGAAACTAAGTGTCTGGGCCAAAAAGCAGGGAATAACGTACCAGACGGCATGGCGCATGTGCAAGAACGGAACGCTGGGCGTTCCTTTTGTTCGTTTG
>CAIOAQ010000027.1 GCA_903856025.1 uncultured beta proteobacterium | reverse complement strand
GTTAAAACACATGATCAGGATGGGTTTGCTGCTGGCGGTGCTGGCCTTGGCCAGGTACTCGGCGCGGTAGCCCAAAATCATGGTTTTGCCGGAACCGGCCACGCCGTGAATCACGCGGTGGCCGTCGCCCAAGCTGCGCGCCAGCTGCTCTTGCTGAATGTCCATCACGCGCATGATGTCGGGCAGTTCGGCATCTGCGTCGTTGTCGTCAAACAAGGATTCTTGGGTTTGCACGCGCACTTGGGGGAACATTATCCAGCGCACGCGCTCCAGCATGGGCAGGCTCATCACGCCGCGCATCATGTAGGGGAACATGTCCCACAGGCGGCTTTGCAGGTCTTCGGCATCTGCCGACTCCAGCATTTCGTCTTTGCACAGCACGCGGTGGGGTTCGATGGCGTGCTGCAGTTCGGCGGCTTTGAACTGCTGGCGGGTGATGTTGGTCAACACCACGCCGTAGCTCCACGGAAAGGCCAGGTTGCCCGCGTGGGGGCCGTCGGGTTGCGTCAGCTGCGGGTCGCGTTTCAGGGCGTCCACCACCTGGTGCGCGTACTGGCGGGCTTGTTCCAGCGGGTTGATGACGGTTTTGGGTATGCCGTCGGGGATGAGGGTCCAGCTCTGTTTGTCGGCCTGCTGGATGGTGGACAGCTTCCAGTCCTTCACCTCCAGCACAAGAATGCCGCGGCGCGGGTGCATCACACAAAAGTCGGGGTGGGCGTTTTTGGGGCCCATGGGCACGTCGTACCACAGCAGGTAGTCGGGGTCGAGCTTGCTTTCCAGCCGCTCGGCCAGGCGGCGCTCGCCGCTGGTCATGCGTGAGGTGCAGGCACCAAGTGCCGGTATGAGGGTTGCCACTGTTTTTATCCCGTCCCTGAGATGTATTTGCCAGGATTATGGGTCTCTGGCAAGCCCGCGCCCTTGCGCCGGCTCAGGGTTTGATGCTTTTCAGCGCGTGCGCCCAGCGCTGCGCCATCTCTGGGGTGTTGACGCAGGTGGTGTGGGTGGTGCTGCACACGGCGCGTTCCAGCAGCTGGATGTCGGCCTCGTGCTGGCGGGCCACGTGGGGGTCTTCAAAAAAGATGACTTTCTGACAGCGCCCGTCCAGCACCAGCTCGGCAATTTGTGCGTCGCCGCCCAGCGGGCCGCTTTGGTAGCGCGTGACCCAGGGCGTGGCGGCAGGCCAGCCACGGGCCCAGGCCATGTCGTTCAAGCGTTTGCCGGTGGTGCCGGTGCCCACACGCTCGGCAAAACGCGACAACACGTCAAAGTATTCGCTGGCAAATTCGACCATGGTGTCTTTGCGCGCGTCGTGGGCCACCAGGGCCACGGTCTGGGGAGCCAGGTCAAACAGTGGCTTGGCCTCGGGCGGGATCATGTGGCTGAGTCCGGCGTTGGCCAGTTCAACCGCTATCCATTCAATAGCGCCAGATGGAGTAGATACGAAGGGCTTGCCGTGAATCACGCATTGGCGTTTCAGGGCTTGCGCCTCGGGGTAGACCGACGTGGGGTCCACCGGGTCGACCAGAAAAAACACGCCGTCCAGTGTGTCTTGCGGTGCCAATCCGCCCGCTATGCGCGACACCAGGCGCATCAGGCCACCACTGCGGCCGTTGCCCAAGGGCACCAGCAGCTGACTCATCAGGTTTTTGCTGGCCAGCGCGTCGTGCGCGCCACCGGTGGCGTGCAGGTGCATGCCCAAGGCGCGCATACCCGCCTCACAGGTGCGGGCCCAACGCACCAGGTCGCTGTTGGGGCCCTGGCGATGCAGTCGGTGTGCAACAAGTCCAAATTTCATGGGATTCACCTCGTAGCGCCAGACGTGCTGGCCGGAACGTCTACTGTAAGGCAAGCCGGTGACGGCCTACCTTGATGCGCCGTTCAGTGGTGGTGCCCGTGCGCGCCGTGCACGTGGCCGTGGGCCAGCTCTTCGGCAATGGCGGCGCGCACCGCGGTCACCTTCAGGCTAAAGCGCAGCACCTTGCCAGCCCAGGGGTGGTTGCCGTCCAGCAGCACGGTGTCGCCCTTGATCTTGACCACGCGAAACGCCTGTTCGCGCCCGTCGGCGGTGCGGCCATGCAATTCCCCGCCCACCTTGACCCCTGGCGGAAAGTCGCGGCGCGGCATGGTTTGCGCCAGGCTTTCGTCGCGCAGGCCAAAGCCGTCTTCGGGTTGCAGCAGCAGCGTGGTCTGAAACCCAACGTTTTTGCCTTGCAGTGCTTCCTCGATTTTGGGCAGCGTGTTGTTATAGCCGCCGTGCAGGTAGGCCATGGGTTCCTTGGCTTCTTCAATGAGTTTGCCTGTGGTCTCTGCCACGGTGTAGCGCAGGGTCACGACGGTGTCTTTTTCAATGTTCATGGGGTGTGGGGTTTGGCCCGCGGGATGCGGCTAGTTGGTTATTTTCGCGCAAGGCTGGGTCGGGGGCAGACCGGGGCATGGCATGCCCTTGCTACCATCAGCGCCATGAAAAAGACCACCCTTGCCGCCCACGCCGCCTGCCCCTGCGAAAGCGGTCAACCTTATGGCGACTGCTGCGGCCCATGGCACGCTGGCTTGGCCTCAGGTGTGCACGCTCCTACGCCCGAGGCGCTGATGCGCTCACGTTACAGCGCCTACGTGCTGGGGTTGATTGACTACCTGCTGGCCACCTGGCACCCGTCCACCTCGCCGGGTGAACTGGAGCTGTCCCCGGTCAAATGGCTGGGGTTGGAAGTTCGCCACGCCCAAGCCACCGGCGACGCTGGGGTAGTCGAATTTGTGGCGCGGTACCGTGACAGCGGACGCGGCGTGCGCTTGCATGAAATCAGCCGCTTTGTGTGTGAGGATGGCTGCTGGCTGTACATTGACGGGCAGATGCAGGAACCGGAGTGATCCAGAAAATTGTGCTACCTTGCGCACCATGACGAACACCACGCGGCGGGCTGAAGTGCCTGTATTGACAAGGTCAGGTCTGTCCAGACCCGCGCTGGTCAGTACGGGCGTGCTGCATCTTGCGCTGCTGTGGCTGGTGATGCAAACTGCGCCAATGGAGCAGGCGGTGCGACAGGTGGTGCAGTACCTCAAACCGATCACGCTGGTTCAGCAGATCCTGCCAAAACCCAAGCCAATACTGGAAGCGCTGCCCCGGGCCATTGTGAAAGTGGAGCCCAAATCCACTCGTGAAATCACCCTGCCCAGCCCAGTGATCGTCGCGCCTGAAATCGTCAAACCACCCCCCGTGGTGAAGGCCCCGGTGCCACCGCCTGAGTCAAAGCCTGTGCCTGTTCCAGAGCCGATACCGGTGCCGGTACCCGTGCCCGTGCCCGTGCCCGTGCCGGTACCCGTGCCCGTGCCCGTGCCCGTGCCGGTACCCGTTGTGGAGTCGCCACCACCGAAGCCACTGCCCGTGCCAGAGGCCAAGCCCGTGCCAACACCTGTGCCAACACCGCCACCTGCCCCCGTGCCGATTCCGGAGCCCGCACCGACTCCGGCTCCCGCGCCCACCCCGGTGCCTGTGCCAACCCCAACCCCAGCACCAGCACCAGCACCAGCACCTGCACCTGCACCTGCACCTGCACCTGCACCTGCACCTGCACCTGCACCTGCACCCGTTGTCGCCACACCGGCACCTCTGCCCACGCCTGCGCCGGTGCGCCCCAGCGCCATCACGCCTGTTGAGGCAGCCGCGCCAACGGCGGGCGGTGGGCAGCAAGCCCCAGCCGCAGCGCCAAACGCTGGCAGGGCCCCCGTGACCAGCTATCCCAACAACATGATGCAGTGGGGCCAGCCGCGCCAACGCAGCTTGGCCGAAATGGCCAACGAGCAGATCAACGGCGGGCGCGCGCCGCGTGACAAGCTGGCCGACGGCATGGCCGGGTCAGGCCTGCCAGACTGCGTCGCATCCAACGCCGGTGGCAGCTTGTTTGGCCTGATCACCACCCCTTACGCGGCGGCCACGGGTAAATGCAAAATGCCCAAGTAATGCCGCCCAATCCCCATGCGCCTTCACCTAATCGCTGATCCAACTACCTCTACCAAGCCATGAAAAAAATGATGTTCAACGTTTCAGTTTTTCCTATGCGCGCCTTGACCTGCTTGCACGGATGGGCCTTGGTGCTGAGCCTGACTGGTGCCGGTTTGGCCCAGGCGCAGGCACCAACGCCAACACAGGAGGTGACATCGCTACCGGCAGCTTCTGCGGCCGCACCCGCGCCCATGGCCCCGCAGACGTTGTCGGCCAGTGCGGTGTTGCCGCCTGCCCCGAGTCTTGCCACCGGCGGCAACCCCTACGGACTGCAATCGGTGTGGGCGCAAGGCGATGGCGTGGCGCGTACCACCATCGTGTTGCTGGCCGTCATGTCTTTGCTGAGCTGGTACCTCATCATCGCCAAGTGGTTGGAGCAGCGGCGTATCGACAGGCAAGCGGGTGCCGCGCAAACCGTGTTGGCCAGATCCGAGCCGATGCCGCAACGCGTGAAAGCGCTGCCAAACAGCAGCCCATTTCGGTTCGTGGTGGTGTCCGCACTGGCTGCGGTGCAGCGCCACGACAGCCTGGCCGGGCAGGTGGACATGGCCACCTGGCTTGGGCAGGACATTGTGCGATCGGTCTCGACCTTGCAAATGCGTTCGCAGGAGGGCTTGTCGGTGCTGGCCACGGTGGGCGCGACGGCCCCCTTTGTGGGCTTGTTCGGCACTGTCTGGGGCATTTACAACGCACTGATCACCATTGGGGTGTCGGGGCAGGCTTCCATTGACAAAGTGGCCGGCCCCGTGGGTGAGGCTTTGATCATGACCGCACTGGGCTTGGCCGTGGCGGTGCCTGCGGTCCTGGGCTACAACTGGCTGGTGCGCCGCAACCGGGTCACGCTGCACGCCGTGCGCGGCTTTGGCTCCGAACTGCACACGCAGTTGTTGGCCGATGTGGACAAGGCGGATCGCGCCACCACGCTGGCAGCCCAGACGGTCTGAGCCATGGCCATCAGCTTTCACGCATTGGATGAGGGTGATGACGACATGCTGTCTGAGATCAACACCACGCCCCTGGTGGACGTGATGTTGGTGCTGCTGATCATCTTTCTGATCACGGTGCCGGTGATCAATACCTCGGTGGTGGTGCGCTTGCCCAAAGAGGCCAACCAGCTGAGTCAGAGCCAGCCCGATACGGTGCTGGTGTCGGTGGATGCAAGCGGTGGCACCTACTGGTTTGACACCCGTTTGAATGACACGCAAAGCCTGCAAGCGCATCTGCGCCAGGTGGCGGCACTGCAGCCCCAGCCAGAGGTGCACATCCGGGGCGACGCGCGTGCTGACTTTGCTGGCGTGGCCCGGGTGTTGCAGGCGGCCCAGGCGGCAGGCATCTCGAAAGTGGGCTTTGTGACCGAACCCCCCGCCGGAGCCCGCTGACATGGCGATTGACTTTGACGACGCCCTTGAAGCCGACGGGCTTGACACCAAGGCCAGCATGAACATCACGCCGCTGATTGACGTGTTGCTGGTGTTGCTGGTGATGTTGATCATTACCATTCCGATCCAATTGCATTCGGTCAACATGGAGCTGCCCGCTGGCGCGCCACCGCCGCAAGCCAGCGTACCGTTGGTGGTGCGCATAGACATCACGGCGGAAAACCAGGTGCTGTGGGACGGACAAGTGCTGACCGACCGGCAAGACTTGGACGCGCATTTGAAAGCCGCCGCTGCGTTGCCCGAGCAGCCTGAAATTCATGTGCAGGCGCAGGGCAGCACCAAGTACGACACCGTGGCTGCGGTGCTGACTGCTTCCCAGCGGCTGGGCTTGCAAAAGATCGGTGTGGTTGGGCTGGAAGCGTACGCACAGTGACTTGTCCACGCGTCATCCTGGCGACCCTGAACGCCAAATACATCCACGCCTCTTTGGGCCTGCGCTACCTGCTGGCCAATCTGGACACGCATGGCGGTGCGGGTTTGCGTGCACAGGCGGTGCTGCGCGAGTACACCATCAACCGCCCGGTGAAAGAGGTGGTGGTCGACCTGCTTGAGACGCTGGGGCCGGCCGGTGAGATTGCGCCCCAGATCGTCGGCTTTGGCGTGTACATCTGGAACGTGACGCAGACGCTGGAGGTGCTGTGCCTGCTCAAAGCCGCGCGGCCTGATGTGAAGCTGGTGCTGGGTGGCCCCGAGGTCAGCCACGAGGTGGACCAGCAGCCCATCACCGCGCTGGCCGACTTTGTCATCACCGGCTGGGGTGACGTGAGTTTTGCCAAGCTGTGCCGCGCCTTGATCGACGGCCCACGCCCACTGATGAAAATCATTCCCGGCGAACAACCCCCGCTGGACCAGATCGAACTGCCCTACTTGGAGTACAGCGATGCCGACCTGGCGCACCGCGTGCTGTATGTGGAAGCCTCGCGCGGCTGTCCGTTCAAATGCGAGTTCTGCCTGAGTTCGCTCGACAAAACCGCCTGGACCTTCGAGCTTGACCGCGTGCTGGCGGCGCTGGATGCCCTGTACCAGCGCGGCGCGCGCACCTTCAAATTTGTGGACCGCACCTTCAACCTGAAAATCAACCATTCGGTGCGAATTCTGCAATTTTTTATCGATCGCTTGCCCGCGTCTGACGCGGCCCCATCGGAGTCCCTGTTTCTGCATTTTGAGGTGGTGCCCGACCACCTGCCGGAGCGCTTGCGGGTGATGCTGGCGCAGTTTCCGCCGGGTGTGCTGCAACTGGAAGTGGGCGTGCAAAGCTTTAACGAAGTGGTGCAGCACACCATTTCACGCCGCCAGGACAACGCCGCCACCGAGGCCAACCTGCGCTGGCTGCTGGCGCACACCCATGCGCATCTGCACGCCGATTTGATCTTTGGCCTGCCCGGCGAGACACTGCAAAGCTTTGCCGATGGTTTTGACAAGTTGCTGGCGATTGGCCCGCATGAAATCCAGCTGGGCATCCTCAAGCGACTGCGCGGCACCCCGATTGCCCGCCACACCGACGTTCACCGCATGGTGTACGACCCCGAGCCGCCCTACACCGTGCAACACACCGGCGTGGTCGATGCCGCAACCCTGCAGCGTTTTGGTCGTTTTGCCCGGTATTGGGACTTGCTGGCCAACTCAGGACGCTTTGCGCAAACCCTGGCGCTGCTGCTGAACCAAATGCCCGAGCCCTCGCCGTTTTGGCGCTTCATGGCGTTCTCGGACTGGCTCTGGGCGCACCTGAGTGCCACCCACAAGCTGACCCCCGAGGTGCTGGTGGACGCGTTGTTTGACTACCTGAGCAGACAGTTGGCTGCGGAGGCGGTGCGCCAGTCCTTGTTGGCTGACTACATCGCCAGTGGGGCGAGGGCCAACCCCCGCGCCCTCAAAGGGCTGCTGCCCCGACCCGTGGCCACCGCCCCCGCACCGGCGCACACACTGGCCGCCCGGCAAACACGCCATCAAGCCCAGGTGTGATGGCCTTGCCAGAGGTTTGGCAATTGAAGCTGCTTTAAATTTAATAGCTGGTTGCGCTTGTAAATCGAGGGCTGCAGCCTGGTTTGTTATAAATCTTCGGTGGCAATCTGGCGCAGTGCCTGGGCAAACACGG
>CAIOAQ010000026.1 GCA_903856025.1 uncultured beta proteobacterium | reverse complement strand
CGGCAGATTGGCCTGCTGGGGCGAGCTAATCCATGAGCCTCACCTTCGCCCTGTCAGACTGGCTGGCGCTACTCGGCCATTTTTTATCGCTGTCTTTGATCGCCATTGGCGGAGCGATCACCACCGTGCCGGACATGCACCGCACGCTGGTGAATCAAAACCAGTGGCTGACCGACAGCCAGTTCAACGCCTCCATTGCCATCGCACAAGCTGCCCCCGGCCCCAACGTGCTCTTTGTGGCGCTGATGGGCTGGCATGTGGGACTGAATGCAGGCGGTGGTTTATCCGCAGGGTGGGTCGGCTGGGCCTCCGCACTGCTGGGCGCTGTGTTGTCGATGCTGGGTATCTTGTTGCCCAGCACCACGCTGACTTTTGTGGCCTCACGCTGGGGTCACCAAAACCGAGAGCTGCGCGCGGTTCGCGCTTTCAAACAAGGACTGGCCCCGGTGGTGGTGGCGCTGCTGATGGCCACCGGCTGGATTCTCACCGCCGGCCATGGCACCGACATAGCGCACTGGCCGCTTTGGCTGCTGACCGCCGTGGCAGCCGTACTGGTGTGGCGAACCAAACTGCACCTGCTGTGGCTGCTGGGGGCCGGGGCACTGGCAGGCATGCTGGGCTGGGTTTAGGGGTGAACGGGATGTTGACTGCAAGTCCCACGCATATTCAATCCTAAGACGCTTCTTTCCTATGCAAACCCAAGGGTCTCTCACGCCCATTCGGCTCATTGACATGCAACTGCCGGAAGTTTTGGCCATGCCTGCCTTGCTTCTGATGACCCCAGCACAGCTGAAGAAGCATATTGAGGTGGTGCACCAACAAGGAGATTTGGCGCAACTTTGCATGCAAATGTATTACGTGTTTTTGCTAGCAAACCAGTACGATGCGGCGTTGGAAATGCAGACCAGAGCACTGCAACTTGGACGCATCTACCGAATTGCAGGCACCCAGAACCCGCAGTTGCGTTTATTGGTGGTCATGGGGCCTGGCCATATGCAGCACAACACGCCAATTGAGTTTGTCTTACACGGCAGCGAAATTCAAACGGACATTCTTTACCTTCTACCGGATGACGAGGTGCCTGCAGTTCTACCGACCCACGATGTGACGTTTGTCGCGATTGGTGAATCCACTAAAAACACGGCGCTTCTTGGCAAACTGAACGCCATGCTGAACGCATGGCCCACAACGGTAATCAATCAACCTCATGCCATACCAAACTGCGCACGTGATACCTGTTACCAACTCCTGAAAAACATTCCGGACGTGATATTGCCCCTGACAAAACGTGTGCGCAAAGAGGAAGACGTGGGAATGAATTTCCCCTTCACGCTTCGCCCCATAGACACGCAGGGCGGAGAGGGCTTACAGCGAATAGCCCAGGCAGAGGAACTGACAAACTACTATGCAACGTTCCCCGTTGACGAGTATTACGCGGCGAAATTTTTGGACTACCAATCACAAGACGGCTGCTATCGAAAGTTACGCATCGTGCTGATAGACGGCAAGCCGTATATATGCCATATGGCTATTTCACAGGATTGGATGGTTCATTATCTTTCGGCCGGGATGGATGCCAGCCCCGAGAAACGCTTTGAAGAACAGCACACGATGGAGCACTTTGAACAAGACTTTGCCATTCGCTTCAAAGATCCACTGGCCGCCATGGCCAAAGCACTCCAGCTGGACTACGTGACCATGGACTGTGCCGAAAGTCGGGACGGAAAACTGATCGTCTTTGAGGTCGACAGTCGTGGCCTGATTCACGCTGCTGACTCAAAAGAAATATACCCCTACAAACTAGCTGTTATGCAAAAAGCATTCCACGCCTTTTATGCCCTATTGTTCAACCGTGCTGGCCAGTCTTCTCAAACTGCGCTTTCAAAAGTAAAAAAATAGTCCAAATTGATCTAGCTTACGGGTTAGGGCTGGTTTTCAACAACATTCACACCACCGCAGTTCTCCGGCAATCACGGCAGCACCGACTAAGTGGTGGGTAATTGAGATTTTTTGACAAAAATCAACATTGCTGAGGTTGTGAGCATGGCTGTCAACTAAGGCTGATGCATACTGGCGGCCTACCATCTTGAGAAAGCTGGGCACATGAAGATTGGTGGCTGTCCGTGGCGATCACTCAAAGCAAGAGTGACCCTGACCACACTTGTCATACTCATGATCGCTATCTGGTCACTGGCGTTCTACGTCAGCAAAACCATGCGAGCCGATATGGAGCGCCTCTTGGGCGACCAACAACGGGCCACTGTTGCGCTGGTGGCTGCTGCCATCAATTCCGATATCAAAGAGCGCATGGATGGGCTGCATCGTGTCGCAGTTACCATCAATTCTGGTCTGATCAATAACCCCGTTTCATTACAGAAATTGCTGGAGCAGCGCCCAATTCTTCAAGTTCATTTCAACGCTGGCGTCTTTATCACGCAAAGAGACGGCGTTGCGATTGCCGAGTTCCCGCTGATCGGCAGGGTCGGTCTTAACTACATGGACCGCGACCATGTTGCGGCTGCTTTGAGTGAGGGAAAAGCCACTGTTGGCAAACCCACCATCGGAAAAAAAGTAAATGCCGCAAGTTTTGCAGTCACTGTCCCCATTCTTGATGCACAAGGAAAGGTGATTGGTGCCATAACCGGGGCAACCGACCTGAGTCAGCCCAACTTTTTGGAAGATCTCAAACAAAGCAATTACGGCCAAAGCGGTAGCTACCTCATCGTTGATCCAAAGAGCAGGCAATTTGTCATGGCAACGGCCAACAGCATGAAGTTGGTGATGCAACCAGTCCCGGCGACAGGCGTCAACCCCGTGCTGGATCGCAGATTGGAAGGATTTGACGGAACAACCGTCAACATCAATTCTCAGGGCACTGAGGTCCTGTCCTCTTCGGCCCGAATCCCCATGGCGGGCTGGTTTGTGGTGGCCACCTTGCCAACGCAAGAAGCATTTGAGCCGATCCGTCACATGTTAGAGCGCATGGGTGTCGCCACAATCATACTGACGCTGGTGGCAGGCGCTCTGGCGTGGTGGACGCTGAAACGTCAACTCTCCCCCATGCTGACAACCATCAAGACTTTGTCTGATTTACCCGAATCGGGCGCGGTTCCACCGCCCCTGGCGATCGCCAGTCAAGATGAAATCGGCGACTTGCTCATGGCCTTCAACCGACTCCTACGCACGTTGGGAGACCGTGATGTGCAGCTGCGTCAAAGCGAAGAACGTTTCCGGCACTTCTTTGAGAAAAACTCTTCGGTACAACTGCTTATCGAGCCGACTTCCGGCGTCATTGAGGACGCAAATCAGGCAGCGGCGACCTATTACGGCTATGCCAAGGAACAACTTATTGGCATGTTGATCAGCGACATCAACACGCTGTCACCCGAGCGCATTGCGCAAGAACGGCTGATGGCATTACGGGAAGCGAGAAACTACTTCCTGTTTCAGCATCGACTGGCCTCTGGTAACCTGCGCGACGTGGAGGTGCATTCAACACCGATCGAAAACAACGGTCGTGCGTTGCTCTTGTCGATTGTTCATGACGTGACAGAACGAAAGCTGGCGCAGGAAAAGCTTCAGCAAAGTCTGGCTGAGCAAAAGGCCATTCTCAACAGCAACATCGTGGGCATCGTCAAACTTCAGGACCGACGCTTTGTCTGGATGAACAACACGTATGCAGCGATGTTGGGGTACACGGTAGATGACCTCGTGGGACAACCTACCAGGATTGTCTATGCAGACGATGAAGCCCACGCCAAGTTCGGAGATGAGGTCTATCCCATTCTTCAACACGGCCAGAGTGTTCGCAAGGAAATGCAGTACCTCCGCAAAGATGGGTCGTTGGGCTGGTACGACATCTGTGGTGAACTGATTTCGAAGGAAAGCACGGAGTCTATTTGGAGCTTTCTAGACATCACCGAGAAGAAGCGCGCCGCCTTGCAGGTGGAGCACCTCGTCGCCGAACAAAAGGCCCTGCTGAACAATGACCTCGTCGGAATCGTGACCACTCAAGACCGCGCCATTGTGTGGGCCAACCCGGCCTTTGAACACATGATGGGTTTTGATTCGGGTGAACTCCAGGGCGCACCAACCCGACAGAACTTTCACAGTGACGAGACCTATCAGGCGTTTGAAGCAGCCGCCGAACCGTTGCTTTCTGCTGGCAAAGTATTTCATACACAGGTCGAACATGTGCGCAAGGACGGTCAGTCCATTTGGGTAGATGTCAGTGGAGAAATGTTGGACCACAAGAGCGGTCGGTCGCTTTGGGGGTTCATCGACATGACCCAGCGCAAACAGATGGAAGATGCCATGGCTCTGAGTGAAAAGCGCATGGAATTGGCACTGTCTGGTGGGGAATTGGCAACATGGGACTGGCACATCCCCAGTTTTCAGAAAAGCCTGGTAATCTGGAAACAAAAATACATGACATGGTATCGGTGTATGGAGATTTTTCAGTTCAACTG
>CAIOAQ010000025.1 GCA_903856025.1 uncultured beta proteobacterium | reverse complement strand
TCTGCGGCCAAAGCGGTGGTCCAACTCCAGATGTAGTTGCTGGCCATCGGGTTGCCTGCCAAATCCGTGATGGCGGTTGTGAGGGTGGCGGTGTACTGGGTGTTGGCAAGCAACACGCTGGCGGGTACAAAAACGGCATCGACCCCCAGGTAACTTGGTACGCCTGTCACTGCCGCACCGCTGATAGTCTGTTTCAAACTGAAGCTGGTGGCAGTGATCGTGGATGGGTCCAAAGGCTCGCTGAAGGTGGCACCCACCCGGACATTCAACGCAACCGCTGTGGCTCCGTCGGCAAGGCTGGTGCTGGTGACCGTCGGCGGGGTGGTGTCAAGCACCCCGGGGGCAGCCGTGGTGAAGTGCCAAACAAAATTGCTGGTTAATGCCAAGCCTGTGCTGTCTTTGGCAGCCGTGGTCACGGTGGCTACACACGCGGTGTTGGCAGGCAGAACTGTACCAACTGGCAAGGTCAGCGCAGCGATGTTGCTGGTGCCCACATAGCTCACCGTGCCGCCTGTAATGGGGGTGGCCGCCGGGCAAGCCAAGGTCAAACTTGAGGCGCTGAGTGTTGTTGCATCCATCGATTTGCTGAACGCTGCGGTGATGGTTCGGGTGTTGAGCGCGACACCCGAGGCATTGGGTAATGGCGAAACAGACGTGACTGTGGGCGGCACAGGACTGAGACTGCCCGCGCCCAAAATGGGCGACTGCCCACCACCACCACCGCATGCGGTGACCAAGATGCTCAGAATCATTGCCATGAACCATGGCAACCCTCTGGAATTACCCGCTAATGTTTTCATTCGCCTACCTCTTTAATGGATACAAACACTTTTGAAATCCAAGGCAGCAAACCACTGTCCTGGGTACATTTGTTTTGCACAACCGAAAAAACCGCGGTGCATTACGAGTTTGAGTATTCAGAATCTGCGCTTTCGCGTCTGTGCGCTGGGCAACACAGACAAATTGCCGGGTTTCAGTCGCCAAAATACCCACGCGCGGTGCCCAAGATGGGTCACGTAGTGAGGGCCATGGCAGCCGTTATGGAAATGAATCCAAATGTCGTTGGCGACTGATTCAAGATGCGCCGAATCGACGCTTTTGCGGCGGTTGCAGACTTACTGACGTCTGGTTAGTCCGAATAGAAAGCTGACAACTGCCAGCACGACAAACACAAAGAAAAGTATTCTTGCTATCTCGACAGCACCGGCTGCGATACCACCAAAACCAAACAAGGCGGCGATCAAGGCAATGACAAAGAAGGTAAGTGCGTAATGCAGCATGTCAGATTCCCAGTAAGTGGATGAATAGAGAGCCTGAAACGCTCAGTGCAGAGAAGGTTAGGGGGATTCGGTGAAATCGTCTGTTCGCCCGGACACAGAACGACATGACTGCGTACCACCTCTATTTGGGAAGTCCTGTGTCCACAACGTGCGCAGCTCGGCAGTCGGCTTGCCGTTTGTCCCACTGGTGACAATGCAAGGGCTAACCCGTATTGGGGAACGTGGGCAAGTTCCCTACAATTAAAAGAACGACCGTTCTATTTTTATAAGGAAGCCACCATGACTGCTGAATACGCCGTGCAAGGTAATGTTGCCGTGATCACCTTGAACAACCCGCCGGTCAACGGCATGGGCTTGGCCACCCGCCAAGCCGTGGCAGATGGGCTGGCCAAAGCGCACGCCGATGCTGCTGTCAAAGCCATTGTCATCACCGGTGCGGGCAGTGCCTTTTCAGGAGGAGCCGACATCAAAGAATTTGGCTCACCCAAAGCCTTTCAGGAGCCCAACCTGCTGAGTGTGATTCTGACGATTGAGGCCGCCACCAAGCCGGTGATTGCCGCTGTGCACAGCGTGTGCATGGGCGGAGGGCTGGAGCTGGCGCTGGGCTGCAACTACCGCATCGCTGCCCCAGGCTGCAATGTGGCGCTGCCCGAAGTCAAGCTGGGTCTGATTCCCGGTGCTGGTGGCACGCAACGTCTGCCGCGCGCCCTGGGCGTGGAACCGGCGCTGAACATGATCGTCAGTGGCGAGCCGGTCAAGAGCGAAATGCTCGCCATGGTGCCCGGCCAGCAACTGTTCACAAAAATGGCCAGTTCTGCCGAAACCTTGATGACTGAAGCATTGGCTTACGCCGCTGAAGTGGCCGACGTGCGCCCCTTGCCGCAAGTGCGCAACTTGCCCTGCAAGCACCCACAAGGCGACGCGTACTTTCAGTTTGCCCGTAACATGGTCGGCGGGATGGCCAAAAATTTCCCGGCGCCGCTGAAATGCGTGGACGCGGTGGAAGCGGCCACCAAACGCAAATTTGTCGACGGCATGACGTTCGAGCGTGACATCTTTGTCAACCTGATGTATTCCCCGGAGAGTCGTTCGCTGCGCCACCTGTTCATGGCTGAGCGTGCTGCATCAAAAATACCTGATGTCCCAGCAGATACTGCGCAACGCACTATTAAATTGGTAGCTATCATTGGTGCCGGAACCATGGGCGGCGGTATTGCCATGAACTTTTTGAACGCAGGTATTGCGGTCAAGATGCTGGAAATGAAGCAAGACGCGCTGGACCGCGGCATCGCCACCATCCGCAAGAACTACGAAGCCCAAGTCAAAAAAGGCAAGCTCAAACAAGACAAATACGACCAGCGCATGGCCTTGTTGTCCACGACCTTGAGCTATGACGACCTGAGCGACGCCGACATGGCCATTGAGGCGGTGTTTGAAGAAATTGGTGTAAAAGAAGCCGTCTTCAAGGAACTGGACCGTGTGATGAAGCCCGGTGCCATTCTGGCCAGCAACACTTCTACGCTGGACGTGAACGCCATCGCTGGTTTCACCCATCGTCCGCAAGACGTGATCGGCATGCACTTTTTCAGCCCAGCCAATGTGATGAAACTGCTGGAAGTGGTGCGCGGCGAAAAGACCGCCAAGGATGTGCTGGCCACGGTGATGTCCTTGTCCAAGAAGATCAAAAAGACGGCGGTGGTCTCCGGCGTGTGCGACGGCTTCATTGGCAACCGCATGATTGAGCAATATGGTCGCCAAGGGGGGTTCCTGTTGGACGAAGGCTGCACGCCAACGCAGGTGGACAAGGCGATTGAAAAATTCGGCTTTGCCATGGGACCGTTCCGCATGGGCGATCTGGCGGGCAACGACATTGGCTGGGCCATTCGCAAGCGCCGTTACACGGAAAAACCGGGCATGAAATACAGCAAAACCGCCGACTTGCTGTGCGAAAAAGGTCGTTTTGGCCAGAAAACCGGTGCCGGTTGGTACGACTACGTGCCGGGCAAACGTGATGCCATTCCTAATGCCGAAGTGGTCAAGATGGTGGAAGACCACCGCGCCAGCCTTGGCATCACGCCGCGCAAGATTTCTGACGAAGAAATCGTGCAGCGCCTGGTGTTCAGCCTGGTCAACGAAGCCGCCCACATTCTGGAAGAAGGCATCGCCAACAAGGCCAGCGACATCGACGTGGTGTATATCTTTGGCTACGGTTTCCCTGTATTCCGCGGCGGCCCGCTCAACTACGCCAACGAGGTGGGTTTGTTCAACGTGGTGCAAGCCATGCAGCGTTTTGCGCAAAATCCTTTGGACGATGCCAACTTCTGGAAACCCGCACCGCTGCTGGCAAGACTTGCCGCCGCAGGCAAGACATTTGGTTAAATTGACCGCTAGCCCTTGTAAAACAAGCCAATGCAGCTATTAAAAGAGGAATAAATATGACATCCGCCGTAATCGTTTCGACCGCTCGTACTCCCCTGGCCAAGAGCTGGAAGGGTTCTTTCAACATGACACACGGTGCCACGCTGGGTGGTCACGCCGTGCAGCACGCCATTGCCCGCGCCGGTATTGATGCCGGTGAGGTGGAAGACGTGATCATGGGCTGCGCCTTCCCGGAAGGGGCGACCGGCTCCAACATTGCCCGCCAAATTGCCCTGCGCGCCGGTTGCCCGGTCACCGTGAGCGGCATGACGGTGAACCGTTTTTGTTCGTCCGGCCTGCAAACCATTGCACTGGCATCCCAGCGCATCATCGCCGGCGAAGGCAGCATTTATGTCGCAGGTGGCGTGGAAAGCATTTCCTGCGTGCAGCAAGAAGCCAACATGCACATGATTCGTGACCTGGAGCTGG
>CAIOAQ010000024.1 GCA_903856025.1 uncultured beta proteobacterium | reverse complement strand
TTGACAAAGCCAACCGCTCTAGCGGCGATACGTTTCGTGGCCCAGGTATTGATATTGGCCTAGAGATTCTGGCCAAGATCAAACGCGAACTTGGCTTGCCAATCCTGACCGACATTCACTCTGAAGACCAGATTGCTCAAGTGGTATCGGTTGTAGATGTATTACAAACGCCTGCTTTCTTGTGCCGACAAACCGACTTCATCTGCGCTGTGGCGCAGTCTGGCAAGCCAGTCAACATCAAAAAAGGGCAATTCCTGGCCCCTGGCGACATGAAAAACGTGATCGGCAAGGCCCGTACTGCGGCCCGTGAAAAAGGGCTCAATGAAGACAATTTCATGGCCTGCGAACGTGGTGTCAGTTTTGGTTACAACAACCTTGTGAGTGACATGCGTTCGCTTGCCATCATGCGCAACACCAACGCACCGGTGGTGTTTGATGCCACACACTCGGTACAGTTGCCCGGCGGTCAAGGCACCAGCAGTGGTGGTCAACGGGAAATGGTTCCGGTGCTGGCCCGCGCTGCGGTGGCTGTTGGCGTTGCCGGGCTGTTCATGGAGACCCATCCAGACCCAGCCAAAGCTTTGAGTGACGGCCCGAATGCAGTGCCCCTAAAGCACATGAAAGCTTTGCTGGAAACCCTAATGGCGTTGGATTACGTAACCAAAAAAACCTCCTTTCTGGAGGATCATTTCAGTTAAAGCCATGCATGATGCCCTCTGGGTCACAACCCTGAGGTTTGATTCCTGTTATTTTTCATTTTGTATTTTTTTGAAAGAAAACCATGAGTGCCATTGTTGACATCGTCGGTCGTGAAATTCTAGATTCCCGGGGTAACCCCACCGTGGAGTGTGATGTGCTGCTGGAAAGCGGCACCATGGGGCGCGCCGCTGTGCCTTCCGGGGCGTCCACAGGCAGCCGCGAAGCCATTGAATTGCGTGATGGCGACAAATCCCGATACTTGGGTAAAGGTGTGCTCAAAGCCGTCGAGCACATCAACACTGAAATTTCGGAAGCTGTATTAGGGCTGGATGCGTCTGAGCAAGCTTTTCTGGACAAAACACTTATTGACCTGGATGGCACAGAAAACAAGAGTCGTTTAGGTGCGAATGCAATGCTCGCCGTGTCTATGGCAGTTGCCCGCGCTGCAGCAGAAGAATCAGGCTTGCCGCTGTACCGTTATTTTGGTGGCATGGGCGGCATGCAATTGCCTGTTCCCATGATGAACGTCATCAACGGCGGTGCCCACGCCAACAACAGTTTGGACCTGCAAGAATTCATGATCATCCCCGTGGGAGCGCCCAGTTTCCGCGAAGCCCTGCGTTACGGGGCTGAAGTGTTCCACGCCCTGAAGAAAATCATCGACGAAAAAGGCATGAGCACCGCGGTGGGTGACGAAGGTGGTTTCACCCCCAGCGTAGAAAACCATGAAGCCGCAATTCAACTGATTCTGCAGGCGATTGACAAAGCAGGTTTTGTCGCAGGTGAACACATCGCTATCGGCTTGGATTGCGCGGCGAGCGAATTTTACAAAGACGGCAAGTACCATCTGGATGGGGAAGGCTTGATGCTTGATGCCACGCAGTGGACAGACATGCTGGCAAATTGGGTCGACAAATATCCCATTATTAGCATTGAAGACGGTATGGCCGAGGGTGACTGGGACGGCTGGAAAATTCTAACTGACCGCCTTGGAAAACAGGTACAGATCGTCGGGGACGACCTGTTTGTCACCAACACAAAAATTTTCAAGGAAGGCATCGACAAAGGCATTGCCAATTCGATCCTAATAAAAATCAACCAGATTGGCACACTGACCGAAACCTTCGCCTGCATCGAGATGGCCAAGAAAGCAGGTTACACGGCAGTTATCAGCCACCGCTCCGGCGAAACCGAAGACAGCACCATTGCTGATATTGCGGTGGGCACAAACGCCGGTCAAATCAAGACTGGCTCGTTGAGTCGCAGCGACCGCATGGCCAAATACAACCAGTTGCTCCGCATCGAAGAAGACTTGGGCGATATTGCCACTTACCCAGGTCGCGCCGCTTTTTATAACCTGCGTTAGGTCTCACATGGGTCACCGCGCTGTCCCGATTGCCCTAATTGCATTGCTCGCGATTCTTCACGGTCAGTTGTGGTTTGGCAGGGGCAGTGTGCCCATGGTGGCAAATTTGCGATCACAACTGTCGGAGCAGGTGACACGAAACGAACAGGCACAGTTGTCGAACAACCGGTTGACTGCAGAGGTGCACGATCTCAAGGAAGGATTAGAAATGGTTGAAGAAAAAGCTAGAGTGGAGTTGGGCATGATCAAGATGAACGAAATTTACGTTCAAATAGCACGCTGATTTCTCGCCACTTGAAATAGAGTTTCTGATTTTTTGCACAACCAACGTTGGCATATTCGACTGAATATGACAGGTCTACAATAGTCACCGTCTGCCACGCTCACTGGGCTTTATATTTCCTTGAACCAATGCTCATTGAGCAAGGGCTTGGAATATTGTGATGTTGGCGTGATCATCTCGCGCTAGATGAACCCAAAACATTCACTGACCTCGCCCACCTGAACCCCGGTTCAGGATGACGGTCTTGTGGCGTGTGCAGACATCTTTTTTTCACGTATGCCCTTTGATCTTTCATTAATAGTTCAGCTTTCTGCGCTAGGCCTTTGTTCTGGCTTTTTAGCGGGACTGTTAGGCATAGGTGGTGGTATGGTCATGGTGCCATTTATCACGGCCATTCTGACTGCAGAAAATGTCGACAATGAATTGGCGGTCAAGATGGCCATTGCCACGTCCATGGCCACCATTGTGTTTACATCTGTCTCTAGTGTTCGTGCCCATCACAAACGCAGCGCGGTGCGTTGGGACGTCGTGAAAGCCTTGTCCCCTGGGATTGTGGTTGGTGCCGCGATTGCCAGCCTTGGAGTTTTTTCTGCTCTTAAAGGTTCATATTTGGCATTATTTTTCGCCTTATTTGTGGGATTTTCTGCAACTCAAATGTTTTTGGATAAAAAACCTGCGGCGAGCCGGCAACTTCCCGGTCCCGCAGGACTGGTTGGCGCTGGTAGCGTGATTGGATTTATGTCAGGGTTGGTCGGGGCAGGAGGTGGCTTTATCAGCGTTCCGTTTATGTCCTGGTGCAATGTCGCCATCCACAATGCGGTCGCGACATCCGCAGCTTTAGGCTTTCCGATCGCCATCTCGAACGCGGTAGGATATGCAATCAGCGGCGTACATCTTGGAAATTTACCACCCTACTCTCTTGGTTACATCTGGCTTCCTGGTCTGCTGGTGATCGCTACATGCAGCGTGATCACGGCACCATTAGGTGCGGCAGCGGCACATAAACTACCTGTCAAACCTCTGAAAAAGATTTTTGCCAGCATACTGTATCTGCTGGCGGCCTACATGTTATATCGCGGACTGTTCAATCTGTGAAAAAATCAAATCAATAAGAACCCTCACAGAAATGAACGGTTCCTTAGAATTTTGTGAATATACAGAAATAGTGCCCAAGCCAGATTAAATCCGTTGCAGCACACGCCAATTCCATCGTTGCCTCTGGGTTCATTGAAAATTGTCGACCTCAGCTACGTGAGGCGGCCTCCCGGCTTCAACAGTTGATGGAAAAAAGTCGTTGATTTATATAGGTTTGCGACTTTGTCGCGCCACTACAGAAGGGT
>CAIOAQ010000023.1 GCA_903856025.1 uncultured beta proteobacterium | reverse complement strand
TGCCGTCTATCTTGGTCATCCATGAAAACAGGGGACTCAACCCCCACATCGAAGACATCACCCGCCGACTGGCGCTGGACGGCTTCATGGCCTTCGCACCGGACGCACTGACACCCCTGGGCGGATAAGAAAAGGCGGCGGCGGCATTTGCCACGCTTGACCGTTCCAAAATTCTGGAAGACTTTGTAGCCGCGGCGCAGTGGCTGAAGGCGCGACCGGACAGCACGGGCAAGCTGGGCGCGGTCGGATTTTGCTTCGGCGACGGCATCGTCCACATGCTGTCGATCCGGCTGCCCGACCTGGCCGCCGCTGTGGCGTTTTATGGCAATGCGCCGGATCCTTCCGATGCAGCCAGGGTGAAGGCTCCCTTACTCATCCACCAAGCGGATGTGGACGAAAGAATCAATACATCCTGGCCCGCCTACGAGGCGGCTCTCAGGGCTGCAGCTGTCAATTTCACCGTTTACCGCTACCCTGGCACCCAGCACGGATTCAACAACGACACCACGCCCCGCTATGACGCTGCGGCAGCGCGGCTGGCCTGGGAGCGGACAGTTTCATTCTTCAAGACCAAATTGCACGCTGCCAGCACAACGCCTGTGGTGCGCCTGCGCGGCAAGATCGATTCAATGTCCGCCACGCAAATGCGCGTGCGTGAACGTAGTGGCGAACTGATCGAACTGATACTGCCGACCGACCTGATGATCAATGAGGTCTATGCGATCGATTTTTCTGACATCAAGGCAGGCAGTTTCATTGGCGTGGGCGCGATGCCGCAAGCCGACGGCGTGCAGCGGGCAATTGCTGTGACAGTGTTCCCGCAGGCGATGCGGGGCACTGGTGAGGGCCACCGGCCGTTCGATTTCATGCCTCAAAGCACCATGACCAATGCGACGGTTGCTGATGTCATGACGACACCCGATGGGCGCAAGCTTCAGGTGCGCTACAAGGACGGTGAAATGACCATCGCCGTGCCGTCGGATGCACCCGTGGTTACGTTCAAGCCCGCCAATCGCAGCCTGCTGATGCCTGGTGCCAGCGTGTCGGAGCGCCATAGAAGTCCGCAAACAGCCCACTGTTGCCACTCTTAAGCCGGGTAAAGTGATCCCCAGCCACCGGAAAATTCGGATACCCGGTTTATCTTTGGTACCAGCCCACCGGTCCGGGCTTGAGGTTGATGTTCACCTGTTTGACTTGCTGGTACTCCACCATGCCGTTCACGCCTAAATCGCGTCCATAGCCGCTCATTTTGTAACCGCCCCACGGGGCTTCGTTGAAGGTCGGGTTGTAGCAGTTGATCCAGGTGACACCGGCGCGCAGTTCCTTCATGACGCGCAGCGCACGGGCACCGTCCGTGGTGAACACGCCACCGGCCAAGCCAAACGGGGTGTCGTTGGCCATCTGGATGGCTTCTTCCTCGGTCTTGAAGGTCTGCACGGCCACCACTGGTCCAAACACTTCCTCGCGCGTGATCGCCATGTCTCGCGTGCAGTTGTCAAAAATGGTCGGACGGATGAAGTAGCCTTGGGCACAGGCACCTTCTGTGACGCGTTCCCCGCCACAAACCAGCTTGGCACCTTGTTCCTTGGCCAGTTGGACATGGCCAAGAATCTTGTGCAACTGCCCTTCGGAGACGATCGGGCCAATGTCCGGGTCATCCAGCCCACTGCCAATCGTCATGGCATTGGCACGCTCGGCCAGGCGCGCGACAAACCTGTCCTTGATGCTTTCTTCGATCAAAATGCGAGAGCCCGCAGAGCAGACCTGCCCCTGATTGAAAAACACGCCAATCATGGCCCACTCAACCGCGCCCTCAAAATCGGCATCGGCAAAAATGATATTGGGTGACTTGCCACCCAGCTCCAGGCCAACTTTCTTCAGATTACCGATGGCGGCACTGGCAATGATCTGGCCGGTGCGGGTGCTGCCGGTGAAGGTGATCATGTCCACGTCGTGGCTCTGCGCCAGTTCCTGACCAGCTGCCGGGCCTGTACCCAGAATCAGATTGGCGGCTCCAGCAGGCAGGCCCACCTGGTCAAAAATTTCAAACAGCGCCACGGCTGACAAAGGGGTCAATTCGCTGGGTTTAAATACCACGCAGTTGCCAGCGGCCAAAGCCGGGGCCAGTTTCCACGATGCCATCAGCAGCGGGTAATTCCACGGGGTGATCAAGCCGCAAACCCCCACAGGCTCGTGCACACAATAGGCGTGCATGGGGCCAAAACCGTCAGCCACTTCGTACACACCACCCTGCGGCTTGCCGATCAGCCCGGCGTAGTAGCGAAAGCAGGCCACCGCATCTTCAACGTCGCAGCGGGCTTCGCGCAGCGGCTTGCCGTTGTCCAGCGTATCAAGCACAGCGAGTTCTTCCAGCCTTGCTTTGATGGCGTCTGCAATTCTGTACATGAAGTCTGCGCGCTTGGGCCCACTCATGCGACGCCATTCGCCGGTCTGGTAGAACGCCGACTTGGCCGCAGCAATCGCCAACTGGGTGTCCTCTGCGGTGCTGTCGGCCACGATGCCGATCACCTGGGCATTGCAGGGATTGATGACGTCTCGGGTTGCGCCCTTGACGGCGGCCTGCCATTGGCCATTGATGTAGTTCTTCTTGATGTTCATGGATGCTCCTTGTCAGGCAATGTAGATTTTTCTTAAGGTGTGCGTGACTGTCCAGGTCGTCTGCGTGCCCTCTTTCAGGTGGCCGACGCTACCGGCTTGCAAATGCAAATCAGGCGAGCCATCGGCAAAGCTGACGGTGCCGCTGCCTGTGAGAACGATAAAGAACTCATCTGCCTCGGTGTCGGTGCTGACGCTCGGGGACATTTCCCAAACGCCGATGGTGTTGTCGCCCATGTGCCCCAGCACGGCAGTACCCACGCGGGGTGCGCCGGAAACCGCCTTGCTGGCAGGCAGATCCTCATAGTCAAGCTGCATGCTTGCGGCATGCACCGCGTGGTTTGCCAAAAGGGAGGGGATGGAAGTCACTGTCAGTTCCTTATCTCAAAGTTCAATGGGACTGCATAAGCCGCTGGGGTGGTCCGCTTACCCGTCAAGAATCAAAGCCCAATCCAAGGGCATCGAGCGTGCGCAAAATCAGGTTGCGCTTGCCCTGGTGGTGGTCGGCGCGGTTGATGCACCAGCGGACGGTTTGCACCGCAGCAAATGCCAGCGGCTCTGGCGGAAACGGCATCGGAACCTCACGAACCATGCGCAGGCGTGTGCGTTCGGTATCGAGCCCTTCCACTTTGTCCAGCAACACATTGGCTGCAAAGCGAGTTGCACCCACGCCCAAGCCGGTAAAACCGGCGGCAGAACTGACCCGTCCGCCATACGCCTGGGTAAAGAATGCACAAAAGCGCGTAGAGGTATCAATCGCGCCTGCCCAGCGATGGGTAAAGCGCAGCCCATGCAACTGTGGGAAGGTCGTGAAGAAGTGGCTGGCCAACCGATCAAAGGATGCCGGACGCTCCTCATATTCGCGTTTGACCTGCTTGCCAAAGTTGTAGACGGCGTCGTAGCCGCCAAACAGAATGCGGTTGTCTTTGGTGATGCGGTAGTAGTGAAACTGGTTGCCCATGTCGGCAATGCCTTGGCGGTTTTTCCAGCCCACGGATTCAAGCTGGGCTGCGGTCATCGGTTCGGTCATGAGCACATAGTCATACACCGGAATGGTGTGCAAGCGGTAGCGCTTGAGCAAGGCCGGAAACACGTTGGTGGCAAGCACCACACGTTTGGCCGTGACCACACCCTTGGCGGTTTGCACCTGCATCAGGCCGCCCTTGCCACCTGCGCTTGCAACCAGGCCAGTGACAGGCGACTTTTCATAAATCGTCACACCCAATTCGGTAGCGACACGGGCCAGTTCCACGACCAGTTTGCCTGGGTGGATCATGGCAGTGGAATGTTTATCCCACTGGCCAGAGAGAAAGGTCGGTGAATTCACTTGCGCGCGAATGGCTGCCGTGTCCAAATGGTCTGCGCCACGGAGTTCATGGTCCTGGTAGTCCTCCACAGCGACCGTCAGCACCCCCGTGTGTTCATAATCACAATCGATGTTGTAGCGTTTAACCGTTGCCGCGAACTCCTGCAGATTTTTAAGCCCCAATGCCTCCAGTTGCTCGAACTCTTCGGGCCAGCGGCTCAGGCCGTTTTCTTCACCGTGGGTGAGGCTGGCTTCACAAAAGCCGCCGTTGCGCCCCGAAGCCGCCCAGCCCACACGCTCGCCTTCCAGCAAGATCACCCTGCGGGCCGGATCGCGCTCCTTGGCCAGAATCGCGGTCCACAGCCCCAGATACCCACCCCCCACAATGGCGAGGTCGGTTGAAGCATCCCCTGGCAACGGCGGGTAACTGACCCGTTGACGGGCATCATCGATCCAGAATGATTGATTGACGCTGTCCTTGAGGGACGCTTGGACAACGGCCAGGGGCGGCGTTTGGCGCTCAAATACGGTGAATGACATAGGCCTGCTGATTGCGTTGACAAAAGGACATTTCAATTCGGTCATTTTGCTTGCGTATCCACGGCGGCTGGCACTCTTGATGCGGCAAATTCCGCACAGAAGTGGCCCCAAAAGGTTCGTTTTTTTCAGACTGCTTGGTCCGATTGAACCTCTAAGGGCCAGTGATGAATGCCCCACGACAGCGCTATACCCTGTTCGGTCTGAGTAAACGTGTAAAAACTCGGCAGCGTCCTTCAGCCGGCCATTCACCGCAAGTGCTTGAACATCTTGGCATTGAAACTTTCAGGAATACCCAATCGCCTCGGGCCAGCCATCAGTTCGAAGGATTCACCAGCCTGCAACGAGCCGGGTTCGTCCACGGCCAGATAAAAGCCGCAGCAGCCTTGCTGAGCCATCCGCTTGGATGCGGTGTTGAAACCCATTGCCGCATTGAATTTATAGCAAGGCTCCCGTGGTTGGGTGACGCGCAGCGCGCAATTTGCAAACTTCAACACATCGCCCACCCACACGCCGGTTTCAAGCAGCCCGGCCAGACTCAGGTTTTCGCCCATGCTGCCCCAGGGCAGCGCATCATCGATGCCCGTCACGCCAGCCTGGGCGCGGGACTCGCGCCAGAACGCATAGTGTTCGCTCGGGTAGGCGTACACCGCCTTGTCCAGCCCTCCATGCACCGACAAATCGGCTTGTTCGTCACCTGCCAAGCCCAAGCTTTTCACCTGAATGACACCCGCCACCGACTGTTTGTGAATGGCGGTCAGCACGCTGCGGCCGTTGATGGTGACGCGACTTGCAGCGGCAACTTGCAGACTTAAAAGCAGGGGCATGGCTCATCGATTGAAGTGGAATGCACCGACTATAGACCGGGCACGATGGGTGCTGACATTTGAAGTTCGTTGCGAGGGCGGGCATACTTGGCGCCACCCGTTGAATGGAAACCCAACATGCTTGCACGCTTGCTTATCGCCACCTACCTTGTACAACTGCTTACCGGTGCCTTGTTAAGCGCCTGGTGGTTTGCAGATTCACACCAGGGTGGCCCGCTGTTGCTCTTGGCCGTGGCAGGCGGTGTGGCCTGGATTGTGTGGTGGCAGGCGGTGATCATTGGCTTTGCCATGCTCAAATCGCGCCCCGCCGGGCCGATTGCACCCTGGATCAAAGCGGCATGGGGCGAGTTCAAGGCGGCACTCCTGATCTTTGGCCTGCGCCAGCCGTGGGGCAGAACCAAACCGATGGTTTTGCCGCACGAGATGCCCTCTAAAACCGACTCGAGCGCCTTACCGGTCTTGCTGGTGCATGGGTTTATCTGCAACCACCGCGTGTGGAACAAAGTCGCCCATGCACTGCGCCATGAGGGGCATACTGTGCTGTCGCTTGATTTGGAACCCTTGTTCGCCTCCATCGATGATTACGCACCGCTGATCAACCATGCAGTGGACACCTTGCTCAGCCAAACGGGTGCCAGCAAAGTGGTGCTGGTGGGCCACAGCATGGGCGGCCTGGCGATTCGCGCCTGGATGCGTGCCTTTGGCACCGAAAAGGCGGCCCGCGTCATCACCCTGGGCACGCCCCATCAGGGCACACAGGTATCTCAGTGGTTCAGCACCCCCAATGGCCGTCAAATGGCCTGGCACAGCGATTGGTTGGCCGATCTCTCACAAAGTGAAACCCCGGCACATCGCCAGTTGATGCGACTGGCACTCACCCACCACGACAACATTGTTCACCCCCAACGCGCACAAACCCTGGACGGCGTTCAAGTGACCGAGTTCACCGGCATTGGGCACCTGCAAATGTGTCTGGACAATGACGTCATCCGTTGGTTGGTACAACAGGTGCATGACGCGCAGTGACCGAGCTGCCTGCGGCGGCCAGCATGATGCAGACAATTGCCAGCCATTGCAGCGCACTCAAGTGTTCATTCAACATCAGCAACCCCAACAGCGCGGCCACCGCCGGCTCCAGGCTGGTCATGATGCCAAAGGCTTCCTGAGGCAGGCGCTTCATCGCCACCATCTCCAAAGTAATAGGAATGGCACTGGAAATGCCAGCCACCATCAGCCCAAACAGCAAAATCGATGGACTTAACAACGCGCTTCCTGCCTGCCAGATCCCAAAAGGCACCACGGTGAACGCCGCCACCGTCAGCCCCAGCGCCACCGAGTGGCCCACATGCAAATGCCCTACCCGCTTGCCAAATACGATGTAAGCACCCCAACACACCGCCGCCGCCAATGCGTAGGCCACGCCTTGCAGGTCCAAGCTGGCCACATCATGACCAAACGGCAGCAACAAACTTAAGCCCACAACGGCCAGCGCCAACCAGACAAAGTCAACCGGTTTTCGGGAAGACACCATCGCCACCGCCAACGGCCCGGCAAATTCAATAGCCACCGCAATGCCAAACGGAATCGTGCGCAGAGACATGTAAAACAGCAGGTTCATCAAACCCAGCGCCACCCCGTACCGCAGGATAAATGCCGCGTCAATGCGCGACAAAGACCAGCGCCAGGGCCGCCACACCAGCAACACGATCAGCGCCGAAAACCCGACGCGCAGCGCTGTGGTACCCAGCGAGCCCACCAACGGGAAAAGTTGTTTGGCCAATGAAGTGCCGATGCCCAATGCAGTGACCGACCCCAGCACCGCCAGCAGCGGCAAAACCTTGACCCAAAAATGTGATTTCATCCCTGGAAGATAACCGATGCGGTCAGGGGGAATCGCGCTGCATCGATAATCGCGCCATGAGTCTTTCACCCCCAGACGCACCGCATCTTGACGCGACAACCTTCCCGCCATCCCACCCCCGACCTCGCACCCTTGCAGAATTATTTTGGGCCTTCAATGGCCTGGCCCTGCAAGGCTTTGGTGGTGTGCTGGCGGTGGCGCAGCGCGAGTTGGTAGATAAGCGGCAGTGGCTGACACCCGCCGAATTTATCGAAGACTGGGCGGTCGCGCAGGTGCTGCCCGGCCCCAACGTGGTCAACCTGTCCTTGATGATCGGAGACCGCTACTTTGGCGTGCGCGGTGGCATGGTCGCACTGGCGGGGATGCTGACCTTTCCAATGGTGATCGTGCTGGTGTTGGCAGTGCTGTTTGCCGGGGTATCTGATTCTGTGGTGGTGCAAGGTGCGCTGCGCGGCATGGGCGCGGTGGCAGCAGGCATGATCGCCGCCACCGGTTTGAAGATGTTTGCTGCTTTGAAGGAAAATGTGCTTGGTCCCCTTGTATGTTATGCCTTGGCTGCTATGACTTTTATAATGGTTGCCCTGCTTCGGTTGCCGCTGATTTGGGTACTTCTGGGTTTGGGTGGTGTCGGCGCGGTCTGGGCCTATCGGCAGATTGGCCTGCTGG
>CAIOAQ010000022.1 GCA_903856025.1 uncultured beta proteobacterium | reverse complement strand
CTTGGGATCTTGCTTTATCTGCCCAAGGATTACTCGAGGCCGCTGAAATTCTCGAAACTCAGTACCATCTTGTAATAACAAACGTCCCTTATCTTGCACGTGGGAAGCAATCAGATTTTCTGTGTAACTTTTCCGAGCGCTATTACGAAATTGCCAAAAATGATCTGGCAACGGTCTTTCTCCTTCGCTGCCTTGAATTGACGAATACAAGTGGAATTGCAGTAATTGTTTTGCCAGAGAACTGGGCATTCCTGTCCACCTATCGCGAACTTCGCGAGCATTTATTAGATACTCAGAACCTCTCCTTGATGACGTTTTTAGGAGGGGGTGCCAAGGCGTTTGATGTTGGGCCTGGCAACATCACCAGCATCGCCATGTGCATGATTTCGAACGACCTTCCACGGAAAGATAAATGTATCTCAGTCATCGATATTTCGACCTTAGACACTCCGGCTGATCGCGCGCGCGAGTTGCCAAACTGTGAAATTCATCGTCCAAGCTGGATGGCGATAAGGCAAGGTCCTGGTGTGAAAATCACAAACCGACCGACGGATGCAAATGTTGAACTGCTCAGCAAATATGCGCGATCCCACCAAGGATTAAAGAGCGGAGATGATGGGCGATACCGGGGCCTATTTTGGGAGAGACCTCACAGCAAAAAAGGTTGGGTATTTCTCCAGGGAACTCTGCCAGTGACGATGCCTTTCGGAGGCCTTGAAAGCGTAATGCGTTGGGAAAATGAAGGGGCAGGTTTGGCACGTCGCCAAGGACTAGCCGCCTGGGGAGGGATCGGAGTTGCCATATCGCAAATGGGAACCCTTACTGTCTGCATGTTGGATCGCCAGGCCCCATGCACGCGTTGGATGCATTATTTGGCAACCGAAAAGTTATCGCCACATTTGACTTGCCGGGACATCTTCAGTCGCTAGCAGATCGAATTCACCCAGATCGGGGCCTGAGCGTCGATCGAATAATTGACGAGCACACGCTGCTTCCCTACTTTGCAGCGTTCGAGCCACCGGTCCTGCAGGCGAAGGCTCGCAATGCGATGTGCATGGGCTCCATTGACGGCCTGCACGTGCGACTGGGTCTCTCGGCGTTTCGCATTGGACGCAATCAAAGCCTACGGTTCTGCTTCGAGTGTGCACGGGAAATGGAGGCCACTCGTGGAGAGTTGTGGTGGCGGCGAGACCATCAGCTTCCCGGTGTGCTGGTCTGTCCTGCGCATATTTGCCTTCTGCAGGAAAGCACAGTTTCGTTTTCACAATTCAGCCGGCATGAATTCGTCGCGGCAACGTCGCAAAACTGTCCCCAGCATGCCCAGTCATCCGTACCCATGGTAGACCATGCATGCTTGGCTCACCTGCACCGGATTGCACTGCGTAGCGCCGATTTGTTACGCAGTCCTCCGACTGGTCGCTCGCTCGCCCGTTGGACTACGTTTTATCGCAGCCATATGCTGGAGTCCGGTTTGATCAAATCGATGGCCACGGTGGATCAATATCGTCTTAAAAAGGAATTTCGCGACTTCTATGGCCGCACGCTGGATATTCTTCCCTCCGTGATGGTGGGCGGCGAGTTCATTGGCGACTGGCTGGTCTCAATGGTACGCAAGCATCGAAAAGCCAATCACCCCTTGTACCATGTCTTGGTTCAAGATTTCCTGCATCAGAGGGATTCGCATGCGTCAGCATTCGGCGCAGGACCGTGGCCCTGCGTTAATCCGTTGGCGAAGCATCGTTCTCAATCTCCGATCAAAACGTTTACACAGCACCGTAACCACGGAAATAGAGTAGGAGTGTTCTCCTGCGACTGTGGCTATGTCTATACCCGATGCCTTGACTCGCAGACAGGTATTTTAGGGTCTCCTCGATTTTTGCACTACGGACCATTACTTGCATCGGTGTTGCGTGAGCTTGTGAAGGCAGGAGAAGGACTGCGCCAGATTGGGCGATCTCTAAGACTTGATCCGAAGACCGTGGTGCGCTTGGCGGGTGAGCTGGGCATTGCCGTTTCGTGGAAATCCACTTCAATAGACAGGCGGCAGCTAGTGTTGCCGAATGTGGTAGACCAACGCGAGTCTCATTCATTGGACCTCAGTCCCCCAGCACCAGTAAATCCTAGCCCTACACGTCGACCCCGCAGGGACTGGCCCAAGGTTGATAGTACTTTTGTGGCGAATCTCATTGCTTGGGCTGACATCGTCTATGCGGAAATTCCACCCGTGCGCATCACGATTGCGGAACTGGAGCGACGTATGGGCCAGCGCGGTTGGTTGTTAAGTCGTCGGAATCGTTTGCCGAAATCAAAGGAATATTTGGACCGTGTCGTTGAGTCAACCGAGGCATTCCAGATTCGGCGCATTCATTGGGTCATCGGGGAATTGGTGCGATCTGGTGCTCAAGTCAAAGCCTGGCAGGTCATGCGCAAGGCGGGCCTGCGTTCGACCAGTCTGGCATTGATCAATGGGATTCTCGCGTCGGCCCCTAGCCTTTCGCGAATGGTTGCATGAGTCGGTTGTTTTTGAAGCAACTTGTTGAACTCGGCCCAGAGTCTGTCGAGTTATATTGGCTCGCTGGCCTTCATGAAGAGAACAATGCGTGGTCTGTCCGTGCGGTAATGCGCAGTTTGCGGTCGAATTGGTACAAAATGGTTTCACTGCCAATTGGTCTGACACCTTTACTTTCGCTGGGTCACGTATTTGCGCATGGGGAAATGCTAGAACTGCCTGCACGCGGCATACTCTCAAGCGCGACGGTCGTAGATGTGTCCGATTACGAGGAAATCACCTCGGCTGATATCCGTCCTGAGCTGTATTCATTTGATGGTAATGGAGGCGGTATTCAGCGCCTGCTTCGATATAGCACGGAGCAGGGCGATATCTTGATTCCTGCAATTGAACTGATTCGCTACCTATTTCTGCATAACCGCACCTTGGCTAACGCCGTTATGCGCCCTGGTGAACTGAACCTGCTGTTTCATCCAGAAGTTCCAGGCCACCAACGCAAATTGACATTGCGCTTCACATCGCAAATGCCGAAAAGCTGCGTATCTGGCCATTTTGCTCAGGAATTTGCCTGGATCGCAATCGATCCTGACGCAAGGCGCTCTTGGGATAGTGTTCGCCTTAAAAGTCTAGGCAAGCAATACGTAACGTTTACGCCGCCGCCATTGAAGAATTCCAAATGGAATTTTAGAGGTGTTCAGTATGGTAATCAATGGTTAGTGTTGGAACTACTGCATCTGACGGGCAAGAATCACCCATGCGAAGAATTGCGCTACGGTCATCCCTCTATAAGGGAAGTCATCGCCAACCTCGGTGGAAAAGGTGAAGAACAAGATGGGAATTCTGATGATAAAGATGCCGACACGTCGCCGGAGCACGTAACCTACGATTACGAACTTGATGATGGGCAGGATGGGGCCAAAGGCGGATCGCAGAAGTCGACTGATTTTTATTCGAAGCAATCCGAATTTGAGGGAAGCATCACGGTTGAAAAATTGCTAGTCAAGCGTGAGAGTCCGGGTGGTCGGCGAACGAATGACGCCGATGCCGCGACGGGACCACGGTCTGAGGTGCGAAAAACGATAAAAGTTAGTTCGGGCCAGCGAAGCCTTGGAGCAAAGTTGCCTGCACTGGATTTCAAGTTGTTGACGCCTGCAACATGGGATTGCATCGGTGATTTGGACGCACTGGCCGACACCGTGAGGCAGATGGCAAACAGGGTGCCGTGGGTCGATTTCGCAATGTCACTATGCCAACTCAAGGCCGGGCGGGTGTTTTCGATGGCAAATCGAAAGCCGAGGGTAGCGCTTGTGGTGACAATATGGCAGCCAGACGCGCCTCCAATCGTTTTGCTCGACGTGGATCGAACGGGGGACGTTGCACTGTCACTGGTTGCAATGCACTTCCACAGCCATTCGTCGT